>JALYWD010000639.1 GCA_030852885.1 Chloroflexota bacterium
TTTCCAATGTCGATGTTTTCTGCATGGACAAGACCGGCACCCTGACGGCAAACGCCATGCGGCTCGCCCACGTACAGCCGATCACAGGGTCAGAAGTCGAGGTTTTGCCGCTGCTCGGCGCATTCGCCCGCAGCGCATCGACCAGCACCAAGACCAGCGAGGCGATAGCCGCCGGCACTGAGGGCAACGCATACCCGGTCCTGGCCGAGGTCCCGTTCGCCTCCGCCTACAAGTGGAGCGCGCTGAGCGCGGACGATCCATCATTCCGGGGGGTCTGCGCGCTGGGTGCGCCGGAGTTCCTGGGGCCGCACCTGAGCGGTCCCGTCCCTCCGCCGCCGGCAGACTGGGCCGAGCAAGGCATCCGCATCCTGCTCTTTGCGCACGGTCCTGGTCCAGGAGAGTTTGGCGAGGCCGACGGCCTCCCCACCCTGCCGCCGGGAGTAAAACCGGTGGCGTGGGTCGGGCTGACCGACGAACTCCGGCCGCATGTTGAGGACGCGCTCAATGGGTTCCGCCAGGCTGGCATCACGCTGAAGGTGATCTCTGGCGACAACCCGGAAACGGTGGCGGCGCTGGCCAGGCAGGCCGGCCTGAGTGGCGACGTGCAACTCATCTCCGGCATCGATCTCGACAAGATGAATGACGAGGAGTTCCACGAGGCGGCCGAGCGCGCCACTGTCTTCGGGCGCGTAACCCCGGAGCAAAAACAGCGCCTGGTCGAGTCGCTGCGTGGCCGGGGCCACTATGTGGCCATGACCGGCGACGGCGTGAACGATGTGCTGAGCCTGAAGCAGGCCAACCTAGGCATTGCCATGCAGAGCGGCAGCCAGGCGACGCGGGACGTGGCGGATATCGTGTTGCTGCGCGATTCGTTTGGCGCGCTCCCGGACGCCTTCCTGGAGGGGCAGCGCATCCGGCGCAGCCTCTGCCGCATCCTGGAGCTGTTCCTCTCCCGCGTTTTCGCCGTGGCGCTGCTGATCCTCGGCGTGCTGATGGTGCAGGCGGGATTCCCGCTCTCCCCTGGGCAGATTTCGCTGCTGACACTCCTCACCGTAGGCATCCCCACCTTCGGCATCGCGCTCTGGACGCCACCCGGTCCACCGCCACGCAGTCTCCCGCGCCGCTTGTTGCGCTTCGTCCTGCCAGCTTCGTCGCTCCTGGCGCTGGCCGCTTTCGCGGTCTACCTGGCGGTCTATGTGCTGTATGACATCGACCTCCCGGCCCTGCGGGAAGGCGGCGTGGCCGCGGCCACCAACCTCCCCTTCAGTGACTACGTCAGCCGCGAGGCCGCCACGCATGTGCTCGTGCTGGGTGGGCTGGTGCTGGTGCTCTTCGCGGCGCCACCCACGCGCTGGTTTGCCGTCGTCGAGGAGTACGACGGTGAGATTCGCCCGGCGCTCCTCGCCCTGGCGGTGGCGCCGCTCTACGCGCTGATCATGTTCCAGCCAATGTTGCGGCGCTTCTTCGGGATGCGCGGCATCGGCGCGGTGGACTACGCCATCGTGCTGGTGGTCATCGTGATCTGGACGTTGCTCCTGCGCTGGGTCTGGCAGCATCGCGTGTTCGACCGCTTCTTTGGCTACGGCGACGCAGGAGAGATGAACTCGTGAAAAAACAGGGCATCCTGAACGCCTCCCTGTCCACCGTCATTGCCAGCATGGGACACACCGACCTGCTTGTGGTGGCCGATGCCGGGCTGCCTGTCCCACCGGGTGTCCCGGTCATCGATCTCGCGGTCCGCTGTGGTGTGCCGTCCTTCGCGGACGTGCTGTCCGCCGTGGCCGAGGAGTTGCAGGTGGAGCAGATCGTGATGGCTTCGGAAGTTCGACAGACGAGTGATCCGCTGCCGGAAGTGGCCGATCTCTTCCCTGGCGTTCCGGTCACAACCTGTCCCCACGAGGAGTTCAAGCAGCGCACGGCGCGCGCCCGCGCGATTGTGCGCACGGGCGAGTGCACCCCCTATCACAACGTCATCCTGCACGCTGGCGTGGTGTTCTAGCGCCAACGCGCCCCGCCAGCATTCCCTTCCCCGCGAACTCGCAGCGCCTTCCCAGCCAGCTCTCAGGTTGACTCCTTATCGTGGAGAGCGAGCAGAAACGACTTCCCGGCAGTGCCGGGAATGCTCACTCAGCCGATTGGTCGCGACCCTCGGCTCTTCACGACTCGCCCGCTATGGGCAAGGAGACACCATGAACCGACGTAACGTGCTCACGACCCTCAGTGCAACCGCCCTTGGCGCGGGTGTGCTCTTCGGCGGCACAGCCAGCGCATTCGCGCAGGATGCCACGACCCAACCCCCGCTAGCCCAGACGAACACGCAGGATCCGCGTGCCGCGTTCGAGGCAGAACGTGCCCAGGCGTATGTCGATTTTGTCGCCGCGTTGGCCAGTGAACTGGACGATGACGAAGCTGCCGTGGACGCGGCGATCCGCTCCGCCCTCACCCAGGCCATCGATGACCGGCTCGCCGCTGGTGAGATCGATGACGAACGCGCCGCTGCCGCCAAGGCGGTGATTCAGGTCTCCGACGCCCCGCTTATGGCTGGCTTCGGCGGCCCAGGCGGGCACAGCAGCTTTGCCGGACGCGGCGGCCAGGGCCACGGCGGCCCGGGCATTGGCGACGCGCGGTGAAAAGGGGATGCCACGGCTGGGTGACGACAGCGCGCCCGGCGCCCTGCCGGCCGTGCCTGATGCCTCAGACGTCGACGACTAACGCGCGAGTGGAGTTCTACGCGCAGGCGAGGAGGTGTTCTCCTTGATCCAGGTCCGGCGGTGGTGAGGTGGCGGGTTTCACGACAGGCCGGACCTGCTCGATGCCGCCTGCTCTGCGAAGATGGAAGCGTGAGTTGAATCCTCAGTTCGCACTCACGTTTCGATCACAGAAGCGATGAGAGGAGCGCACCATGCCCAACCTGCGTTGGGGGATCAAGACCGCCCCGATGCACACCACGTACGACGCAATGCTCCGGGTCTGGCAGGAGGCCGACGCCGACACCTCGTTCGAGCACGCCTGGTTGTTCGATCACTTCAATCCCATCCAGGGCGATCTCGATGGGCCCTGCTACGAGGGATGGACCACGCTCTCGGCGCTCGCAGCCGAAACGGAGCGGCTGCGCCTGGGCCTGATGGTGGCGGGCAATACCTACCGGCACCCGGCGGTGCATGCCCACATGGCCGCGACTGTCGATGTCATTTCCGGCGGCCGGCTCGATTTTGGTGTCGGCGCGGGCTGGAACGAGTACGAGCACCAGAGCATGGGGATCCCCCTGTACGCTCCGGGTGAGCGCATTCGCCGCCTGGGCGAAGCGTGCGCGCTCACGCGCATGCTCTGGACGCAGGACCTCACCAACTACGAGGGCCGCTATTACCAGCTCCGGGAGGCGCGGCTGAACCCCAAGCCGATTCAGAAGCCCTATCCACCGATCGTGATTGGCGGCAGCGGCGAGCAACTTACCTTGCGCGTGGTGGCCGAGCACGCGGACATCTGGAACTTCACGAGCGACGACGTGGAGATGTTCCGCCACAAGCAGAACGTGCTGCGCGAGCATTGCGCCGTTGTCGGCCGCGACCCGGAGGAGATCGAACGCTCCGTGCAGGTCCGCGTGAACTACGACGATCTGCCAGCAACCGCCGTCGCGCTGCAACCCCTGGTTGACGCTGGCGCCACCCACATCATCCTGGGGCTGGCGTATCCGTATCCGGAGGGCATCGTGGCGCGGCTGGCCGCAGAGGTCGTCGCGCGCGTGGAGTAACAGCAGAGACCACTTTAATAACCAGGAACACACCAGCCCCTGCTCCCGGAGTACGAGAGCAGGGGCTGGTGGTCAGGGATGCGATCTATCCCCGCAGTTCGTAGGTAACCTGGACATCAACGGCGACGGTCGTCGAGCCTGCCTCGACCGGCGTTGCCGCGGCGTCCATGGCCATACCGGCTCCACCGCGCGCGTACATCGGCGAGACAATCGGCACGGTGCCCTCGGCGATGGCCACGACCGGACCAAGGGTCATGCCGGCGGCTGTCGCCAGCTCCTCTGCCTTGGTGCGTGCATCCTCGACCGCCATCACGCGCGCCTCACTGGCAGCGGCTGTCTGGTCATCCACATAGAAGGTCACGCCGTAGATGCTGTTCGCGCCCGCGTTGACCGCGGCGTCCAGCAGATCACCCAGGGTGTCTGTATCCCGCACCGTCACCTGCAACTGGTTGATGACCTCGAAGCCGGTGATCAGCGTGGGATCGGCGTTCTCGGAGTAGTCGCGTAGGAGGTTGACACTGAAGAAACTGGTCTGGATGTCCTCGGCGGCGATCCCCGCACCCTTGAGCGCCTCGATCACCGAGCTCGCCTGCGTGGCTGCTTCGGACTGCGCCTCAGTCAGGGTCGGCTTGATGATGTCCACGCCGATCGTCACCGACGCCGTGTCTGGCGGAACGTTGATCTGCCCGTGGCCGCTCACGCTCACCGTTGCCACGCCCGCGGCGCCGGCAACAGGCGTTGCGTCGTCCTGGGCCATTGCGACGTTGCCGAATGCAGGCAGCGCCGCTCCGGCGACGGCCAGGGTTGCGCCTGCGCGCAGACCAGAGAGCGCTTGCCGGCGATTCCATATCTGCTGGTGAACCATGGTGCTGGGGCTCCTTTCGCCAGGTACTCGGATCGTGGCTGCGCAACCCATGATGCACAGCAGGTGACTGTGACGTCAGAACGAGAACCGCCGAACGGAGATCCCGCCGGTAGCCGCGGCTAGCGCAGCCGCCGCACCCAGCGCAGCCCGACGATGGTAACCACCAACCAGGCCAGGATCGCGAAGAGGGCGATCTGGACCAGGCGCAGCCTCGACCCCGGCTCGCGCCCAATCACGGTCGTCCCGGCCTCCTCCGGCGTGACCGTTGAGACCACCGCGGGAGCGATCTCTGCCCCCCCAAGCGGCTGTGCCACGGCCGCGGCGCCAGTGCTCACCGTAGAGACCACCGCTGAGCGACTGACGCTCCGCTCTGACATCTCCTGAGACGCGCTATCGGCCAGGTTCGTTCCATCGGAGGTCGTGACAGCCTGCTCCCTGTCCACATCGTCCTGGAAGGCGGCGTTGGGAGCGGGCGCCGCCTGCCCGCCAGGCAACCCAGCGGCTGCTGTCGGCGCGGCCAGTTGCTGCGGTGAGAGATCTCCCGAGAAGCCGCGCCAGTCTCCCACCGTTACCAGCAGAAGGAGGACGCCTGCCAGCATGGCCGCGACTTGCAGACCAGGAAGCCAACTCGTGAAACGCGGCGGCGATGCGGCAGCAGTCGCGGCGGCCACGGAGGCTGGCAATGGTCCGGCATCCCAGGCAGGCGCAGGAGCAACCGGCCGGCGCCGGGAGGCCCTCGCGTGCTCCTGCCCGAGGCAGAATGTGCGCCTCGGCTCATATTGCGGCAGCGTACTGAGCAGGAAGACGGTGGTGCGCACTTCCAGCACTTCGCGTGCGCAGTCGGGACACTGCGTCACGTGCATCGAGATGACCGCGAAGTCATCATCATGGAGATCGCGGTCAATGAACGCGCTGACCGCATCGATATCGAGATGTCCCGGCGTGTCGCCCGGTGCATGTTCAGGCATCGCGTGTTTCCGTTGTTGGCGTCGCTGGCGGAGCCCCGAGTCTGTCCGTATCGCCTTCTAAACGGAGGTAGCGTTCGAAGAGTTCCCGCGCTTGTGTATCGTCCGCTAGCGCCTGGCGAATCTTGGCCCTCGCCCGGCTAAGCCGGGACTTGACGGTACCCAGCGCGATCCCCATCGTCTCCGCGACCTCGTGGTAATCCAGTCCCTGCACATCAACCAGCATCACCACCATCCGCTGGTCATCCGGCAGGGAGATCAAAGCGCGCTCAAGGTAAATCGAGAGCTCGCGCCGGAGTGCGTGGGCGTCGGGAGACTCCTCCCCGGAGCCCCCGGCGCTCCAGATCGGCTCGATCTCCACCATCTCCGCTTCCAGCGAACCAGCCGGCCGCCGGGCTGAGGCGCGCAACATGTCATACGCGCGGTTGGTGGCAATCTTGTAGAGCCAGGAGCGAAAAGAGCCGGTCTGGAATGAGCCGATGTTCTGCCACGCCCGGATGAACGCATCCTGCGTGGCGTCCTCCGCCAGGCCGACGTCCCGCAGGAGACGCAACGCCACGTTGAAGACGGGGCGCTCATGTCGCACCACGAGCTGGTTGAACGCGTCCAGATCCCCCGCCTGTGCACGCCGGACCAGCGCTTCGTCATCAAGCGCCTCTGGGGAAACGGGCAGTGGATTCGCGGGAGCCGGTGCCTCCTGCACCGCAACATCGCCATCGGCAACCAGCACCTCCCTTGCGGGAGGCGCTGGAACGACGTCTTGCGTTGCGCGGCGGCGGCGAAACACGCTGTCTCCTGACCGAAAAGCGCTAGCCCGCGGTCTCCAGCGTCACTTTCTCAAGCACGCCGGGATTGGCCACGGTGAGCGGGCGCTTGCCGCGCAGCACCTGCAGCGCCTCGTTCAATGTCTCCCGGCGCACCACCTCGGCAGAGCGCTCGGAGTAGTACGCCGAGTGCGGCGTCAGGATGACGTTGGGCATCTGGTAGAAGGGCGCATCCGCCGGCAGCGGCTCCGGATCCACCACATCGAGCGCGGCGCCAGCAATCTGCCCTGCCTCGAGCGCGGCGGCAAGGGCCCTGAGATCGATAATGGGGCCGCGCGCCGTGTTCACAATGACCGCGGTCGGCTTCATCAGCGCAATCTTCTCGGCGTTGATCAGGCCGCGCGTTTCGGGCGTCAGCGGGCAGTGGATGGTGATGATGTCCGCGCGCGCCATGAGGTCATCCAGCGAGACCGGCTCCGCGCCCGCTGCCCTGATCGTCTCTGGGTCAGCGTACGGATCCGCGACAACCAGCGTGACGCCGAAGGGCTTCAGGCGCGCGGCGACGGACGTGCCGATGCGGCCAAACCCGATGATGCCGATAGTCTGCTCCCGCAGCGGCTGAATGGGCCCGCGCAGGATGGTTCGCGTAGCTGGGCCATGCTGGACCCAGGCCCCTTCACGCAGCGAGCGATCCTGCTCCACGATGCGCCGGTTGAGCGCCAGGATCATGGAGAGCGCGTGGTCTGCCACCTCAGAGGTGCAGTAGCCCGGATAATGGGTAACGACGATGCCAACATCTGTCGCGGCATCAAGGTCCACGTTGTCCAGGCCCACGCCGTAGCGCGCGATAACCTTGACGCTCGGCGCGTTTTCCAGCACGCGGCGAGTAATTGCTTCCCGCGTGCTGACCAGCAGCGCATCCGCGCCCCTGGCTGCCTCAATCAAGGCGTCTTCGGTCACGCCAGTCCGGCTGACCAACGCAACATTGAGGTCCGTGACCGCCGCGATGATGTCCTTTTCGAGCTCAAGGCCATATGTCTCATTGCCATACCGGTCCGATGTCACCACCACGGTGTAATTGCCGTTTGCGGCCATGGTTCTCCCGCTGCTCCCCTGTTGCTGCCGGCTCACGACGCGGTGGTGCGCCAAGCAACGAATCACACCGCGCAACTATCGCACAGTAAAACCAATTCACTCTCATATTGTTTGTGTGCAGCGAACGAGTCATGCTGATTTTTGGTCAGGAAGGCGGGCACACGAAAACAGTCCCGACGAGTCAGCTTGCAACAGCCTTCCCGCGGTCAGGAGCTCCACCACATCAACGCCCCGCAACGGATGTGGTTTTGCATTCCGACCCCCTCTGGCAGCGCCTCCAACCAACGTACCCCGCGATCCGCTGGCCTTCGATTGCCGCCTCGGGTGGGAAGACCGGTGTTCACCGGGCCCCTCGGGACTGTACGTACACTGTATACGATCACTCTGTGGCTTGTCAACCCCTCCCCCGCACGATTCCTTCTCCGAGGTCCGCGGATGAATGCTGCCGCACGGTAGCATGGCGTTCATTCATGATCTGCCCACACTCTCCGCTGTCTGGGACCATTGGCTTTATCACGGATTTGCGATTGCCCGCCGTGATTGCTAACGTAGACTCGGCGCTACGGGTGTGGGCACTGTTCCTGCAAGCCTGCACCACGGAATGTCGGGGGGCGGTCGGGCCGTCCTGCCGCGGCGGTAGCTCCAGGTAACTGGAGTGCGCTCTACCGGATCCGGGTCCCGCGCCCGAAGATGTCCGGAGGTGCGAAACCGGAACCGGTGCTCGCGCGTATTCAACTCGGATGGGTTCCGTCGGGCCACATCTGGGTTGCGTTCGACGGGCCTGGTGCTAGCGGTCTCCCGGAAGTTCCGGGGTTGGTCGCGCACCGCAAGGGGGCGCGGATTGTTCGTCGGCCGGACCGGCGACGGAGTGGGGAGGTAGGGTCCAGGTGAAGCTTTCGCGAATTGCTCTCGGTTCCGCGGTGGCGCTCTCGCTGGTGGGCGGAAGCCTGCTGGCCGCGCCGGGAACCTCGGCGCAGTGTGTTGACGCCAATGGTGATCCGGCTCCGGCCGTGATGATCTCTGGTGGCACCATCACCAACGAGACGGTCATTGACATTTCGGCTAATGCCGGCACCAGCATCTCGGATGCGAGCGGCGGCAGCAACAACTTGGCCACCACCAGCGGTGGCGGCGAAGGTGTGAACACCGGTTCTTCCGGCAACGGCGGCGTGGCCACAGCTTCGGCTAACGGTGGCGCGGTCAGCATGGAGAACATCAACTCTGGCGGCAACGTCGGCAACGCGATCGTGGTGGGTGACACCGCGTGCGCGCCGTGGGCCCCGGAGCCGGTCTACGACGAGCCGGTCTACGACGAGCCAGTTTATGAGGAAGTCGTTGCGCTGCCGGCGACGGGTGTCGGCGGGGTGGATGCCTCGGCGATCTTCGCCCTGGTCTCCGCTGCCGGTGCAGCGGCCGCTTCCTTCGGGCTGCGCCGCCGTTAGGCAGCGCACTCGCACCCACGTGGCGAGGGTGTCGGAGCCTCCACCACGTAACCTGCGAAGCCAGAACGGGATCCGCTCGATTGAGCGGATCCCGTTTTTTGTGCCCCTGACCGTTCCCTCGTGACAACCGAGGCGGACGGCAGCCGCTCATCCTCGTAGAATGGCGCGCACACTCCCCGCACCCGGGCCGGCTCCCCCGTAAGCCGCCGAGATCTGGCAAGAGGAGCGCCTGTGGATTTCGTCGTCATCGGGCTTGGGCTGAGCGCACTGGCCCTGTTGACTGGCCTGACCTTGCTCTGCATGGTCGCGCCGCGTTGGTCCCGTCAGTCCCGCGCGGTGCAACCGGCGGATGCGGCGTACGCTCGCGCCCTGGCTGGCGAACGCCATGCCCTTGGCCAAGGGTTCCTCTGCGTGGGCGCGGTGCTGCTGCTGGCGACGCTCGGCGGAATCTCGGCGGGATTGGCGGACAAGGCTGGCGCATACCTGATCGCCGCGATAACCACCGTGGCGGCAATCGGCCTTTTCGGCTGGGATCTTCTCTATCGGCGGCAGCACCCCGTTCCGCGGCGACGCCGCGTGGCGCCGGCCAGGGCGCAAACGGCCGCTGCTGAGGTTTCTCCCTCCTCTGCGGTCGAGTCCCCACCCGGGTCTCCCGCAACCACGCCCACGGCGGTGCGACGGCGCGTCCTGCCAGCCCGGCATCGTGCAGTGCCGGCGGCTGCGGCGTCAGACGTCACGGTTGACGACGAACGCACGCCAGGAGACGAACAGCCAAATGCCGAAGTCGGGGAACCCGGGGCTGACGTCGCAGACCCGCAGGCCGTTGCCGGCCGTGAAACTGAAACAGGTCCGGAGAGCCAGGAATCCGCCGCCGCACCCCGCCCAACGGAAGAACCGCCCGCGAGCGTCTCCGAAGAAGCACGTGAGATGGTGAGCGAGGAAGCGGAGGCTGGAGAACCTGCCGAGGGCGCCACGGAACTCCCACAACCCGTGCCGTTCGTGCCCACGCGCGCCAACGGGGCAGCCGAACCGGCCGCAGCCTCGGCATCCGGAGACGAGTCTGACTTCATCCCTGCTGGCGACGATCGGGTGATCGCGCTCTTCCCTACGGCGGCAGCGCGCCGTGGCCGCATGATCGTCGCGCCAGCGGACCCTGATGGCAAAAACTGACGCCCGCATCAGCCTTCGCGAGTTGAACCGCGCCACGCTGGCGCGCCAGCTCCTGCTGGAGCGAGCCGCCATGACCCCGGTTGCGGCGGTCGAGCAGCTCATCGGGATGCAGGCCCAGGAAGCACGCCCGCCGTTCATCGGGCTCTGGTCCCGCCTGCGGGACGCCCGGCGCGACGAGATGATCCGGGCCATCAACGCGCGGCGCCTGGTGCGTGCCACGCTGATGCGCGGCACCATCCACCTCTTCAGCGCGGCGGACTACCGGGCGTTCCGTCCCGCCATTCAACCCGTACTGGACCGGACCATCAGTGTGCTCGGCTCACGGTCGGAAGGGCTTGATGCCGAGCGGGTGCTGCCGGCGGCCTACGCGCTCCTGGCAGAGAATCC
>JALYWD010000649.1 GCA_030852885.1 Chloroflexota bacterium
TGCGCGTGGTCATGGAGCGCATGGCGGCCACGGGCCTGACGCGCTTCCCGGTGGTGGCGCGGGACGACCCTCACCGGCTCGTGGGGCTGATCACCATCTCGGATTTCCTGCGCGCGCGCCAACGCAACCTGGAAGAGGAGCGGAACCGGGAGCGCACCATTACCCTGCGCTTCCCCGCCCGCTCACGCGCGCGGACCCCGGATTCGCAGCCACCTGCTCAGGACGACGCGTCCCCGGCCTCGCCAGATCGCGTTCCGGTTGGCTCAGCGGCAGAGCGCTGAGCCACCAGGCGGCGCAGCACGCGCTTGAGCTGACGGTGCTCACTGCGGTGGGCAACCGTCAGGGCCTGCAGGATCTCTTCGCCCTGGGGTGTCAGCACCACATGCACCGTGCGCTGGTCCACCAGCGACGGCTCGCGGCGCAGATACCCCCCCTGCACGGTGCGGTTGATCAGGCCCACCATCGAGTGATGCTTGACCTGGAGCGCCTCCGCCAGATCGCCGACGGTCGGGGGGGAGTCCCCCTGGTGCCCGCGAATGGCGAGCAGCAGTTGGTGCTGCCGTGGGCTCAGGCCAACCGCCTGCGCCGCGTCCTCGCTGAAGCGCAGGAAGCGCAGCAACTCGGCACGAAACGCCGCCAGCGCCTGGTACTCGGCGTCATTGATCGTCGTGTCTGAGTTGGCTGGCGCCTCGTGTGGTCCCACCCCGTAAGAATAGCGTGACGCGGGCCGGCGCCGGAGGCTGTCGCCGTGTCAGCGGCCCAGGGGCGATCGCCAGGGACGGTCTCGACCCCGCGCCCTGCCAGTGTCTCAGCCCCGAAACAGGAATTTGCTGAACAGCGAGCGGTTCCGCGCCACGATCCAGTAGCCCAACTCCACGGCCCAGACGAAGGGCCGCCGGCTGGCGAACCGCACCAGCGCGGGGCGCCAGCCCACCTGCTGCAACACGAACAGCACGGCCCGGCCCGCCGAGATCTGCTCTCCCCGCGGGGTGATCACCTGCACCGCCCGCTCGGCCTGCTGGCGGAGTTTGGGCGTCAGTGGCGGCGACGATAACTCCTGGTAGGGAACCGGCCGGAAGCGCGCTTCGTGGTCGTGCCGCAACATCCAGTTGAGCGCGTTGCGGCAGAACCCGCACTCGCCGTCCCAGATCAGCATCATTGGCGCATCGTTCGTCATGGCCGCCCGTACGGAAACTAGTGGGTGCCACCTTCGAGCGTGGTGATGGTCCAGTGCCCGAAGTAGCGCATGGAGTGGCCGCCATGCTCGCGCAGTATGTCATGCACGCGCGTACGCTCCGCATCGTCGTGCACGGCCACGAATACCAGGACGTGTCCCTGGCCGAGTTCAGACCGTGCTTCCTCGAGCGCATCGAGGTCATCGCCCAGGCTCAGCCCCAGGCGCGCGATGAACCCGCGCAGACCCGAGCCGCCGATGGGCTCGTCTGTCGCCGGGACATCCGCCGCGGTCACGATCTCGACGCGGTCTCCATCCAGCTCGGCGGCGGCGAGTGCCGTTGCCACCTGCTCCACCCTGGCCGGCTCAACGGCGGCCACCACCTTGTGGAGGGGATACGCAGGCTGCTTCCGGGAAGAAGCGGACGACGAGGGACCGGCTGGTTCATTGTGCATCTGTGCCTCCGGCATGCGTTCCCTGGTTGAGCGTGCAAGCGTGAACGGCCTGATCAGAGACCGGAGATGCATTTTACCGGAACGCAGCCGGGGCTACTTGGGATCGGATCAGCGCAGCGTCTCAGTTCGCGTTGGCGAAGACGCACGCCACGGCTGCCTCGGCATTGCAATCGCCGAAGAGATCGCAGCAGACCAGGTTCTCCAGGCAGCCAGCATCACCTTGGCAGGCCGTGGTCAGGGAGTCGATGCACTGCTGGACCTGCTTCTTGCAGCGCTTCGTTTTTATCCGTTTGGTGCGCTTGCTGGCCGCCGTGGGGCCGGCCGTTCGTGTGAGCGCGAGTGCAAGGCCCGCGGCCAGCCCGGCTTGCAAGAGATTGGTTCGGGTAGGCAGCACCATGGGGGCAGCCTGTTCCGTACCGTGTTCCATCGTCATGTGTGATTCCTTCCGGTCACTTCGCCAGCGCGCAATCGAAGAATGCGGTGGTCTGGCAGTCGGCCAGGAATGCGCAGCACGGAGCAAACTTCGTCACGCAGATCGCGGCATTTGCTGGATCGGCATTCGCGGCGTTGCACACCTCCGTCATCCCCTGCACGCACTGCCCATCCTGCTTGCGGCACTTCTTGTCGCCCTGCTTCTTTGCGCGCTTGACCGCCTTGCGCGTTTTCTTGCTGGCCAGCGCTGGTGTCAGCACACCGCCCAGCACCATGCCGCCCAGCGCGGCCACGACGGCACGGCGTGCATGATCTCGGTGGCCTGCCACCGCCGCGAGGGTCTTCACTGAATCCATGACATCTCCTGGATGAGTTCGCGTGTCGCCCGCATCATTCCCAGCCACGGCTGGGTCACGGCACCTGCTCCTGGCAACGCCGCTCAGCCACCGGCCGAGAAGCAGACGGTGCCTCCGCTGATCGCCGCGCATTCGCTGTTACACACCACGCAAGCAGCGCCCACGCCAAAGCCCTGGTTCACACAATCGACGTCGCGCTGGCAGAATCCGCACTCGCCGTTCCCCCCAGCGCAGAACGGGGCATTCCCGGTCGTCTTGAAACATGCTCCTGTAAGCCCGCAAGCCACCCCCACACCGTTGCACAGATCGAACGCCTCGTCGCACGAGTTGACGTTGTGCGCAACGCAGTTGGATTTGTCCTTCTTGCCTTTCTTCGGCTTTTTGCCATCGCAAATGCCGGAGCAACACTTGTCGTCTTTGCCATTGCAGGCTTGCCCCACGTTCAGGCAGCCAAAGGCGTTGTTCTTCGGCTTCTTGTTCTTCTTGCGCTTCTTCTTGTTCTTCTTCCTGGCCTGGGCATCGTCGACGCTCAGCAGCGTCGTTGCTGGGAGCACGGCGGCAAGACTCGCCAAAGCAGCGCGCCGCGAAACGGTATTGACAGGCGGAGGAGCGAATGAATCGTCGCGCAAGGCGCGTTTCAGGTCTGCGATGCTCAACACGGAGGCGTCTCCAGCAGGGTCAGCGTTGACTCGAGCGACAATGCCAGCCAGGCAAAGCCAGATTCCCGAGTCTATTGAGTGCCCGGCGCGGGCATGGCTGGAGAGCTACCTATTTTGAGGAAGCCACCTACGCATTTTTGGTGGTCGGGAGGTGGTGATCGTCCACGCACGTTGGGGTGCGGGGGCCTAGCGCACGAGAGCGGCTGGGCGCATACGCAGCAGGGCTTCTGCTTCCGCAACTACGCGGCGCACGATCTCCCCGGCCGGCTCGAGGCCGTGGATGAGGCCGCTGGCCTGGCCTGCCCAGATCGCCCCGGCGGATTCGTCGCCGGCAGCGGCGGCTTCCGCCAGGAGCGTCTCCCGCATCGCCGCCACCTCGGCCTCGCGACCATCCCAAATGGCCAGGAAATCGCTGCGCAGCACGCGGCTGGCCACGCCCGCGCCGAAAGCGGGCAGGGCGAAGAGCGCGTCGTAGGCCATGGTGCGCACGGTGTCGTCCACCCCGGCCGCCACGATGCGCTCCTTGACCCACGCCTCCAGTTCGATTTCCGGGGTGGCGCAGAAGCGGGTGCCCATCCAGGCGCCGTCTGCGCCCAGCAGCAATACCGCCGCCAGTCCCCGGCCATCGGCAATCCCGCCCGCTGCCACCACCGGGACCTCGGCAACCGGCGCGACGGCATCGACCACGGCCGGCACGAAGGCGAGCGTGCCGTTCAGGCCGCCGTGGCCGCCGGCATCGGTGCCCTGCGCGGCGATGACATCCGCGCCGAGGTGGGCAGCGCGCACGGCCCGCTCGATGGTTTGCACCTGGGCCAGCACCTTCACTCCGGCGGCGTGGGCGGCGGCAATCATGGGACCAGGGTCGGCAAAGGAGCAGGTGACCGCCGCCACCTGCTCCTCCAGCGCCACGGCCAGCACTTCGGCGCTGTCCGGGAAACCCGGGTTGACGCCCACGCCAAAGGGACGGTCGGTACGCTCCCGCACCGCCCGGATTTGCCGCCGCACTTCCTCCGGGCGTGCAGGGTCAGGGAAGGGGACGGTGGCGCCCAGCACCCCGAAGCCGCCCGCGCCGGAGACGGCGGCCACCAGGTCCACCCCGGAGACACCGGCCATCGGCGCGCTGATGATGGGGTGCTCGATGCCGAGCAGATCACAGAGCCGGGTATGCAGCATCGAACCCCTCCAACGTGTCCTAATCCAGCAGCTTGCCCTTGCCCTCGGCGCCCGCGATCACGGCGTCGACCAGGCGGGGCACGGCCCACTGCGTGCTGAGCGCCGACTCGATGTACAGCGCCTGGGCCATCTCCGGCGAGAGCAGGACGTAGCCGCCATTCTGCACTTCCGGCAGGGCGCGGAAGAGCGGGTTGGCCTCCTGCGCCGCCGTCTGGTCCGCCAGGAAGTCTGGCGCGATGATGATATCCGCATCCGCCACGGCATTGATCTGCTCCAGGGAGAGCGCGTCGATCTGGCCCGGCGCAACCGTGCCGGGCGAGATGACGTCCATCCCGTAGGCAGCCAGGATGCGGCCAATCGGGGCGTCCTTGCCATTGACGAAGAACTGGTCGAACCAGAAGTAGGCGACCGCCACCTGCTGGTCCAGGTAGGGCTGTAGCCGCTCCTCCTGGCTGGCCACCAGCGCTTCCGTGTCAGCGATGACCTGCTCGGCCTGGGCGCCGCGTCCCGTGGCCTCGCCGGTCAGGCGCTGCACATCCTGCCAGGTGATGGCGTCGCTGTTCTTGAAGACGAGCGTGGGCGCAATGCTGGAGAGCGTCTGGTACGTGGGGTCATCGGGCCAACTGGTGAGAATCAGGTCGGGCCGGGCGGCGGTGATCGCCTCGAAATCCAGCTCGCCCTCGGCCGTCCCCGGGATCACGGGGATCTCTTCCCCACCGGCGGCAATGACCCACGGCGCCAATCCCTCGATGTAGGCCCGCCCCTGCACCATCCCGACTGGCAGCACGCCGAGCGCCAGCAGGGAATCGAGCCCTTCCGCCTGGTTGGTGACCACGATGCGCTGCGGCAAGGCCGGGATCGTGGTCTCCCAGAAGTCGTGGCTGATGGTGACCGGGAACGCGCTGGCGTCCGCCGCCGGGGTGGCGACCGGCGTCCCCTGCGCCCCGGCCAACCCTGGCGCGCCCACGAGCGCCAGAACCCCAACGGCAGCCATCAGCCGCCGCCGGGTCAATCCATGTGCGTTGCGCATCCGTCTTCCTCCCTGCACGTGACCGGATCACGATCACGATCCAACTCTCTCTTCCGGAAATATCCTACTGAAAGAGTCGGAATTCGTGCAGAGAGGAAAAGATGTCGCTACTGGGCGGCTGGGGCAGGCGCACCGGCCAGGAACTGCTCCACGAAGAGC
>JALYWD010000672.1 GCA_030852885.1 Chloroflexota bacterium
CAACAAAGGTGACCATTGGTGTACCTCCATCGCGGTCTCACAGGACCACCCATTTCATGTACCTGCCACCGATTGGGCGCGTCCGTCATTCTCTTCGGCCATGGTGTGAGGAACCAGGGCCAGTCGAGCACTCCGAATTTCGTACTCGAGCATCTTCCCGTGACTAGCGTGTTCGCATAAGCTGTCCTGGGCCGCAAGTGCGCATTCGTGCCGGATCATTCCCCGTACGTCGGGCGCCGAGCACTTGCCGCTCGGCAACGAACGAAGCGAGGAAAGAGGCGGCAGCGTGGATGATCAGCCAGGGCTTTCGGTTGTCGTGCCGGTGTACAAGAGCGAAGCCATGCTGCGGCTGCTGGTTGATCGGCTGCGCGCAGTCTGCGTCCAACTCGCCCAACCGTTCGAAATCATCCTTGTCAACGACGGCAGCCCGGATGGCAGTTGGGGCCAAATCACCGCGTTGGCTCAGGAGGACTCGAACGTCCGTGGCATTGATCTCATGCGCAATTACGGGCAACACAACGCCCTGCTCTGTGGGGTCCGTGCTGCTCAATTCGGCGTGATCGTCACGCTCGATGATGATCTACAGAATCCGCCGGAAGAGATTCCCTTGCTCCTGGCCAAGCTGGACGAAGGGTACGAAGTCGTTTACGGCGCACCGCGCCAAGGTGCCCATGGCCGCTACCGCAGAGTAGCGTCGTGGCTCACCAAGGTCGTGCTGCAGCATGGAATGGGTGCAGCCACCGCGACCTCCGTCAGCAGTTTTCGCGCGTTCAGAACCCCTGTGCGCGAAGCATTCTCCTCTTACAATAGTCCAGACGTATCCCTTGATGTATTGTTGACGTGGGGCACGTCTCGCTTCTCTTCAGTGTCCGTGCACCATGCTGCCAGAGTCAGCGGAGCGTCAAATTACACATTCACAAAACTCGTCACGCATGCTTTCTCGCTTGTCACGGGCTTCAGCCTGCTTCCTCTACAGTTGGCCACGTTGCTCGGATTCCTCTTTACACTGATAGGCTTGGCAATTGCCGCCTATGTCCTGCTCAATTTCCTGGTTCGCGGCGGCACAGTACCTGGATTCACGTTTCTCGCCTGTCTCATTGCAATCTTCTCGGGGGTGCAGCTATTTGCCCTTGGCATGATCGGCGAATACCTCGCAAGAGTGCATTTCCGGACCATGGGAAGGCAATCGTACATTATTCGCGCACATAACGACCTTGACGCAAGGAGTCTCGATGGATGAGCCTAACGCGCTGGAGCCTTGCGTCCTACTGGAATGGGACAGTGAGTTCTGGGGATTTCCTATCGCCCAGGTCGTTGGTGGCAAGCTTTCCAACGGAATGAATGCAGCTATCAACACCTGGAGTACGCAGCACTCCATCAAGTGTTTGTACTTACTGGCTGCGCCTGAAGACGCTACGACAGCGCGGTCCGCCGGAAACCATGGCTACCGGTTGGTCGATGAACGGGTAACTCTAGGCTGGTTCGCGCCTGCCCAGCCTGCACTGTGCACCCGTGGGCTCCCTGCCGGAATTATCATTCGCTCCAGCCGGCCAGAGGACCTTCCAGCCTTGCAGGCAATCGCATGGTCGAGCCACATCGAAACCCGGTTCTTCGTTGACCCCGCATTCCCCAAGGATCAGGCTCGTGCACTCTACGCGCAGTGGATAAGTGCCAGTTGCACAGGTTTCGCAGACCTTGTTCTCGTCGCGCTGCTGCAGGGGGAAGTCGTCGGATACTGTAGTTGCCATCGACCGACAAACTGCTCCTTTCCGGGGCGTATTGGACTTCTGGCCGTGGCCCCCGCCGCACGGGGCAATGGTGTCGCGCGCTCCCTCGTCGAGCAGGCGCTAGAGTGGTTCGTCCAAGAAGGAGCCGCCCATGTTACGGTCGTCACCCAGGGTCGGAATGATGCGGCGCTGACGCTCTATCGGCGCTGCGGATTCACCGTCGAAACGCGGATGCATTGGTACCATCGCTGGTTCTCAGAACAGGTCGATGAAAGATTATGATGGCAGCGAGCTACCGGGTTCCGTTCAATCGGCCCTCATTCTCAGAGCAGGCCCATGCCTACCTGGCTGCGGCCTTGCTCAGCGGCCATGCAGCCGGGGACGGCTCTTTCACCGCGCGGTGCCATTCACTACTGGAAGAGTTGCTGGGCGTCCCCCGGGCGCTATTGACTACGAACTGCACGCATGCGCTGGAAATGAGCGCACTACTTCTCGATCTCACGCCCGGCGACGAAGTCATCATGCCGTCATTCACGTTTGTCTCAACGGCGAACGCCTTCGCGCTGCGCGGCGCCAGGCCCATCTTTGTTGATATCCGCCCGGATACCCTGAATA
>JALYWD010000683.1 GCA_030852885.1 Chloroflexota bacterium
AGGTGGGCTGGACCTCTACCGTCGGGGTCTTCATCGAGGGCGAGTGCGTCCTGGAGGGGGACTACACCGGCCCAGCCGGCGCGTGGCGCGTGCTGGAAGAGCCGGGACTGGACATCGCGGTGCTGGAAACAGCGCGCGGCGGCCTGCTCCTGCGTGGCATGGCCTGCGAGAGCAACGATGTCAGTGTGATGACCAACGTCACGGGGGATCACCTCGGCCTGCACGGCATCCACACCGTCGAGGGCCTGGCGGCGGTGAAATCGGTCGTGCTGCACACCACTCGTCCCTCAGGCTGGACGGTGCTGAACGCGGATGATCCGCTGGTACGCAGCCAGGCCGCTGGCCTCCCCGCCGCGATTATCTGGGTGACGCAAGACCCGGAGAATCCCGTTGTTGCGGCCCACGTGGCGACCGGAGGCGCGGCCGTCCTCAGTGAGAACGGCTGGCTGGTCATTGCCGAGGGGAGCAAGCGCACCCGCGTACTGCCCCTGGCGGACATCCCGATCACCTTTGGCGGATGCGCGCGGCACATGGTCGAGAATGTCCTCTGCGCCACTGGCGCTGCCGTGGCGCTGGAGATTGCCCCAGCAGATATTGCCAGGGCACTCAGCACCTTTGGTGATGATGAATCGGACAATGTTGGCCGCCTGCATGTCTACTCCGTGCAGGGCGCCACCGTGATCCTGGACTATGCCCACAACGAGGTAGGTCTCTCCTATTTGCTCCAACTCGCCGAGAGCTACCGGGGAGAAGATGGCCGCCTGATCTGCATCATCGGCACAGCCGGGGACCGCACCGATGACGCCCTGCGCGAGATCGGCCGGCTGGCCGCCAAAGTGAGCGACCAGGTGATTGTCAAGGAAACCCGCCGCTACCTGCGTGGTCGCCCGAGCGTGGACGCCATGACGGCACTCTACGTGGAAGGACTCCGCGCGGGAGGCGATCCCCCGCACGTCGTGGCCTCCGACGAGCCCACCGCGCTCACCATCGCCCTGGAGCAACTCCGCCCCGGTGATGTCGTCGCCATGATGTGCATCGAGAGCGGCCCGGAGAGCCGTGCGCGATTGAAGGCGCTGGCGGACGCCGGGTAGGGTCCATTCCCCCAACGTCGTCACGCGGCGGCCAGCACCGCGTGGCCGCCATGTCCGCGAAACCGGTATCCAACCCCGTACATCCGCCCGCTGACATCAGGCCTGGACAACCCGACCATGACACGCACACGGCAATTGCGTTTGCGCGTCATTTTCGCCTGCGGGCGGCAGGGAGAACCCGGCTTGGATACCCACTCTTTCGATGCCCTGGCCCGCGCACTGGCCAACCGGGGCACCCGCCGCACGCTCACGGCCGGCCTCCTGATCACGGGGCTGGCGATGCCCGTGGATGTCACCGAGGCCAAACGGCGTAAACGCAAGAAGAACAAGAAGCGGAAGAAGCGCAAAGGGAAAGCATCAACCCCAACCAGCACCACGACCGTGACCCCAGCCTGCACTCCGGACTGCAATGGGGCGGCCTGCGGCGCGGCCGACGGCTGCGGCGGAACCTGCCAGACCGGGACGTGCGGCGACTGCCAGATGTGCGACGAGGGAACCTGTGTCCCTGTCGGAAACAGAACCCCCTGCAAGGACAGAAATCCTTGCGAGTTCACGTGTCAGAACGGCGAGTGCATAAGTGCTACTCGCTTTTGTCCGCAGCCCCAGAACGGATGCCGGGTCTCCACCTGCAACCCGGCCACTGGCTTCTGTGAGGAGACGAACCGGCAGCAGCCCTGGCCCTGCACTCCCACGGGTGTGTGTCTGGAGACGCACGGCCAGTGTGACGGGCAAGGCGCCTGTGTCGCGGGGCCGATAACCTGTGGTCTGTACGAGGAGTGCTGCCCGGAGGGCGATTACGTGGGCCAATGCAACGGCAAAACGGGCGCAAGTTGCACGCGGAGCTCAGATTGCTGTAGCGGAAGGTGCGTCGTCTGGGTTTGCTACTAGCGCAAGTTCCCGGGACGCCGCGCCTGCGGCGTCCCTACACGGCAGCTTGCCGGGGGCGCACCCGCGCCTGGATTTCCTCGCCAACTTCAGCTTGAGCCTTGCGCAATTCGTAGCGCGACTGAAGCGTGAGCCAGAGCTCCGGGCTGGTGCCCAGCCAGCGACTCAGCCGAAGCGCCATGTCGGCGGTGATGCCCTGCTCCCCACGCAGGATCGCGGCAATTTGATCAATGGGCACGTCGAGATCACGAGCCAGCGCTGGGGCGGAGAAATCCAGAAACGCAAGTTCCTCGGTCAGAATTTCGCCAGGGTGAATCGGTGGACGAGCCATGCGCATCTCCGAGAACTACCGCCGGTTCCAGGCCTCCGGATCGGCTGTCAGCGCCGTGATGTGCTCGGGGAGG
>JALYWD010000693.1 GCA_030852885.1 Chloroflexota bacterium
GCCGCAGAGATGGGGAACCTGCGCGCCGCGCTAACGTGGCTCCAGCAGGAGGGTCGCCTTGCTGATTTCGTGGAACTCGTGGCGGCGTTGGGCCTGACCTGGTTCCCATACCGCGCCAATCAGGAAGGGGAGCGGTGGCTGGCGAGCGCCCTGGTGCACGCCGGCGAGGCGTTGCAGGCCCTTCCAGTTCTGCTCTGCCTCCAGCCAGGCGAGCGCCGCCCGCAGGTTGGCCTCCTCGTCCTCCAGGATCGCCAACCAGGCGTCACCCCCATGCTCCTGCACGAGCGGCCCCGCCCGCTCCGCCAGGCCGATCGCCCAGGCGGCGTGCCGCCGGCGAACGGCCGCCTCCTGGCCGCTGGCGGCGAGGCGCTCCAGGCCAAACTCGCGAATCGTCTCCAGCATCGTGTAGCGAGACGTGGCACCCGGGGCATCCTCGCGCTGGACCAGGCTGTGATCCAGCAGGGTGGCCAGTGCCTGCCGCGCCTGCGCCGGGCTCAGGGGCGAGTTGGAGCCAGCGGCCAGGGCCAGCACGGCCTCGAACGAGCAGCCCCCGGCACATACCGCGAGCTGCCGGAAGAGCCAGCGTTCCGCTGGGGCAAGCAGATCGTAGCTCCAGGCGATGGCATCGCGCAGCGTGGCATGCCGGGCCGGGGCATCACGCGGGCCATCCGCCAGCAGCGGCAGACAGGGTGGGAGTTGCGCCAGCAACTCGTGGACGGTGAACAGGCGCGTCGTGGCGGCGGCCAGTTCGATGCCGAGCGGCAGCCCATCGACCCGGGCGCAGATCCGGGCAATGATCCGGGCCGTCTCGTCATCCAGGGGCGGCAGCGGCCCCTGGCGTTGGGACCGATCCAGGAACAAGGCGCCCGCGTCTGACGCGAGCAGCGTTTGCGGCGTGACCGCGCCCTGGGCCACCGACATCGGCAGCAGCGGGACCACGCGTTCCGCCGCAAGGTGCAACGGGGCGCGGCTGGTGACCAGGAGGCGGACACCTGGCGCGTCCGCCAGCAGATGGGCGATCTCCACCGCCGCCGGCAGCACGTGCTCGAAGTTGTCCAGGACCAGCAGCAGTTGCGCGTCCCGCAGCGCGCGGCGAAGGTGGTGCGGCGTGGGGCTGCCTGGCGCGTCCTCCAGCCCCAGCGCTGCGGCGATGACGGCCGGGACCAGGTCAGGATCCCGCGTGCGTTCCAGGAACACCACCCGCACCCCATCCGGCAGGTGATGGTGCATCATCCCGGCGGCCTCCAGGGCCAGGCGGGTTTTGCCGATACCACCGGGGCCGGTCAGCGTCAGCAGGCGTTCGCCAGGGTCCGCCAGGAGGGTCAGCAACTGCTCCAGCTCTGCCGCGCGGCCAATGAAGCGCGACGTCACCGCCGGACCCAGAGGGAAATTCACTGAGCCCGGGATAGTGACCGGGGGAGTGCGCTGTGCCCCGAACCGTTCGACATCGAGCGTGTGAAGGCGGTAGGCCGCTCCCAGGCGCACCGCCCGCAGCCGGCCCTCACTCACGGCCCGCCGCACGGAGCGCTCAGAGATGCCCAGTATCTGCCCGGCCTCGCGGGTGGTCATCAAGTGCCGTGGTTCGCCCGGCTGGGCGGTCTGCGGCGTGCGGGCACTTTCCCGCCGTGCGCTCGTCATCCCGAATCCAGGTGTGTGCCCAATGGCTCTGGCTGAATGCCGCAATGATACGAGTCTGGCACGAATGCGCCGGTGGGTCCGTCCGCAACGTCCGCCCGAATGCGGCCGGAACCAGCACACGATCCAGTACATCGCTGCCTTGGCGCACGCCGCGTCCTCGGTCAGGCTAGGGACTCACTACGCCACAGTTACTGTAGCCCGGGCTTGCCCCGGCGCTAGCGGGAGTCATGTCCTTCATGGATGCGCGCCACTTCGATACCCTCACCCGGGTGCTCTCCCTCCCGGATTCGCGCCGCCGCCTGCTGGGGTTGCTGGCTGCCCTACCGCTCCTGGGAAGCCTGCTCGCCTGGCTCGCCCCCGAGGAGAGCGCGGCCAAGGACCGCCGCCGCCGCCGCAAGGGCCGCCAGAAGAAGCGCCGGGGCAAGGCCACCGGCAAGCGCCAACGCCAGCGCAACAAGCGCGCCTGCAAACCGAAGGGGAAGGCGGTGGTCTGCGCTGGCACGTGCGGCACGGTCAAATCCCGCCAGACCTGCGGCAAACGCGTGGACTGCGGCTCGTGCGCGTGTGAGCCATCCTGTGCGCCCTGCTTCACCTGCCAGGCTGCGACCAACACCCCCGGAACCTGTGTGCCTGATCCCGAGCAGGTGGGCGAGCCCTGTGGCAGCCCTGGCCAGGTCTGCGCCAATGACAGGACCTGCGTCTGCACGGCGACCTCCTGCCCCGCTTGCGAGGAGTGCGGCACGGACGGTGTCTGCACCGGCTGCAGCGGCTGCTGTGATGGCGAGACCTGTGTGGCGGCCTGCCCCGTGTGCACGCTCTGCGACGACAAGCAGTGCCAGCCCTGCCC
>JALYWD010000707.1 GCA_030852885.1 Chloroflexota bacterium
GCCGCAGGCCGTCGCTCCCCCGGCTACGAGGCGCCCCAGTCGCTGTGCTTGTACTTCTTTGCCCAGTCCACGCCCTGCCAGGTCTGGATGGCCTTCGGGCGTACGAAGAAGAGCCAGCGCGGTTCGCTCAGGGTCGGCTCCAGGTACTTGGGGCCGTTTTTGCCCAGGTAGCGGACAGACATCTCTGTGGCGAGTTCCACCCAGCGGCCACCGGTGTTCGGCTCCTCCAGCAGCTCGGCCACGCCCTGGGTCTGCACCTTGATGTAGGGCGGGTCGTTGGAATCGAGCGAGATCGAGACGCGGTTGTCTTTCGCCATGTACTGCGCCCACTTGGAGCGGGCGCGGGGAATGATGTAGAAGCCGCCATCCGCCCACTGGTACCAGGTCGGCACCACGTAGGGCCAGCCGTCTCCGTCCAGCACGCCCAGGCGCGCCACATGCCCACCGGCCAGGAAGGCATCCAGCTCCGCCTCGGTCAGCTTGCCGACCTTGCCGCGCCAGGCCTCCGTGTTCGCTGTCTCGTTTCCTGTTTCGCTCACGTGTTGCTCCTCATGTGGCTCAGGGTTCTGGCTGGCATCGTACGGACGGTAGAGTGGGGCGTCAACCAGGGTCCTGGGCTACAGGAAGCTCTCCACTACGGCGCGGACCTCGCCCTGAGACGGATCGTGCGCGAACACGGCGACTCCCTCTTCGCTGGCGCCGGGCGCAAGGATCTCAAGCGTGAAGACTGCTGTCTCTGTGGTCTCGCCCGCATGCAATTCGACTCGCACGCGGACATCCTGGGCTGGCTCGTCACCGATGTTCGTCACCGTGACCGGGACGTAGAACTGGTCTGAGCCGGTGCGCGTTTCGGCGCTCTGCAGTTCGGCCTGGAAGGTCGGGGGCAAGTCCCCGCGCGTGAACTGGAAGTAGCCCACCGCCACGACAACCGCGGCTATGAGCAGACTGCTGATCAGGAGGGTGATCCATTCTGCCGGAGAGTGCCCATGGCGTGCCTGGGGCGATGCGTCCTCACTGGTCTTCCCGGAATCGCTCATACCACCAACCTTCCGGCAGCGCCGCCCACCGTGGCAGGCAGCCCCAGCACGATCACGAGCGTCAGGATGTGCGCCGGCGGATCGGAGAGTTCGACGCGGTCGAAGAGCAGCAATGCGCCGAGGGACACCAGGAGTGAGAGCGAGTACGCGAGCGCTGTTTCCGTGATGGGTAGCTGAAACGGGCCTGGCTGGTTGCGCGAACTGGCGCTGAACCCGCTGACGAACACGATCATGTAGCTCAGCAGGAGCGAGAGAAAAATCACGGCTACCTGATGCGGCGGCGTGAGCTCCGCAGCGAGGACGGAGACTTCGTCGGTGGGGGCGATAGAGAAGCCCAGGAAGATGGCGCCCAGGCACGTCGCGCCGAAGTCTGACAGGAACGCCCGCCATGCCGATGGCGGTTTGACCTCTTCCTGAGCGTCCTCCTCACCGCCATCACGGGAGCGTTCCCCACGCGCGCCAAAGATGGCCGCCGCGACGGCTGCGCCGATGCTGAGTGGAACCGCCTGGACCAGGACGCGGCCCAGGATGCTTTCTGGAGGGTCATCGAACGCGATCTGGTTGAGCACCAGCAGCACGAGCACTCCGCCAACCAAACCCACCGCGAGGGTATCGACGGCCTGTTCGATGGTCGCGAACCAGTTCGTTTCCGCCTTGAAGCCGCCGCTGCGCGAGTGGGCGAGGCCGAGATTGATCGCGAGCGCCACGCCCAGGAAGAGCAGCAACTTCCAGAGTTCCGCCGTGACGCCGATTTCCCACATCTCCATGGTGTAGAGGAGGGGCACGGCAAAGATGAAGCCGCCGCTGGCGGCGCGCAGGAGATCCTGGATCTCATCGCGCCAACTGCCACGCTCGTATTCGGGTCCGCTCCGTCCGGAATGGCGCGCCATCATACGGGTATGCTCAGGTCTGGAGCGACGAATGACAAGCGGGAGAGACGATGCGCCTGACGGACGAGGTCTACGTTGTGGGTGGCGGCGTGGCCATGGGATTTGGGCTCTCCGAGAATCCCGATTGCCATGTCTACCTCATAGACGGTGGAGACGAACTGGCCCTGGTCGATTGTGGCCTGGGCGAGGAACCCTCACTGCAGCGCATTGTCGAGAACGTGCGCGCCGAGGGCCTGGATCCCGCGAAGATCACGAAGATTATCCTCACCCACTATCACATGGATCATGCGGGCGGCGCCGCCAGTGCGAAGGCCATGCTCGGCGCGGAGGTCGTTTGCCCGGCAGAGGCTGCCGAGGTGATGCGCACGGGCGATGAGCGTGCCGTGGCGCTGGACACCGCCAAGGCTGCCGGCCTCTACCCACAGGAGTATCGCTTCGCGCCAGTCCAGGTCGGAACTGAGGTGCGCGAGGGAGATCGCATCCCGGTTGGCGCCCTGGAACTGGAGGTGATCGAGACGCCTGGCCACTGCGACGGTCACGTCTCCTACCTCATGCGAGGCAAGGACCGCACGTATCTCTTTGCTGGCGATGCCATCTTCAGCGGTGGCAGGATCGTGCTGCAGAACATCCACGACTGCTCCGTGCCCAAGAGTGTCGCGACCATCGCCAAGCTCAACGCGGTGGAGTTCGACGCGCTGCTGCCCGGCCACGGGCCAGTCGCCATGCGGAATGGCATGGCTCACGTGCAGAGCGCGCACGAGGCATGCAGCAAGTTGTTCCTGCCGAAGAATCTCATCTAATCGTGCGGTACTCGCTGAATTGACACGTGAGGGGCGGTGTCGAACACGGCGCCGCCCCTCACGTGTCATCAGGACTGGGGTGACTCAGGTAATGGGCGCCGTGGGTTGGCTACCAGGTGCCTTCGCAGCCGATGCCGTCATCGACGTAGTTCCAGCCGTCCAGGCCGTGAGGATCGTTATAGGGATCGGCGAGCTGGATGTGTGAGATGCCCTGGTCGTAGAAATACTCGCAGTTCAGGTCGCCGGTTTCGGAGATCGGCGGCACACAGTAGTTGATGTACGCCGGGTCGCAGGACTGGGCGCTGCCGACCTGCGGCGCAAGGAAGATGGCTCCACCAACGGCAGCAACGCCCACGGCGGCAGAGACACGAGCAACGAAACCCACGCGGAACTCCTTGCGATGCGAAAAAGACTTGAATGTATTGATCCCCGGGAACTGTACGCTATTGACGTAATGTTTGCATGGCGGGCGTGCTTCTCACGAATGTCCAGAATGCGATGTCAGGCGGATTTGCTGCGCATGTAGCCTCTGGGCCATCAGGTGCGCCTGACGTTTGTGTACAAGCGCGGAATTGATCGCAATCGAGGCGCCAGGTCATGAGGGCGTGCTGGAGTCCGCGCAGGTGATTCGCAGCGAGGCGCATCGCCTGGCGCGGTTGATCGATGATCTTCTCCTGCTGGATCGCATTGACGCGACGGAGCTGAAGATTTCCCGGACACCAATGGACCTCAACGCTGTAGTTGCCGACACCGTGGCCCGGTTGCGGGCGCTGGATGTCACGCGCGACGTTCACCTGGCGCTGGAGCGCCACCTGCCGCCCGTACCGGCCGACGCGGAGCGCATCGCGCAGGTGGTGACCAACCTGGTGGGGAACGCGGTTCGCTACTCACCGGACGGTGAGCCGGTCACGGTGCAGACGAAGCTACTGCCAGTGGGTGTGGAGATCAGGGTGGTGGACCGGGGGTTCGGCATTCCGCCAGAGGACCAGGAGAACATTTTTCAACGCTATCAGCGGGGCCGATCTGGCCTGGCGCGGGGCGTCTCCGGGACTGGGCTGAGCTTTCCATCGTGCGCGAGATCGTGGGCATGCACGGCGGCGCCGTCTGGGCGGAGAGTCAGGAAGGCGCAGGTTCCACCTTTTGCGTGCGATTACCACTCGCGGCCCCAGGACCAGAAGAGCCAGAGCCAGTGGACAGTAGCTCATGAGCCGCACGAGTACGAGAGCAACGACAGGCGGCCGCATCATCG
>JALYWD010000719.1 GCA_030852885.1 Chloroflexota bacterium
TTGGGCAGGCCGCGAATGAATGCTCTCATGGCGCAATCGTAGCCCGCGCGGCCTGCTACATCACGCCACCGCCGTTCGGCGACAGGGTTTGCCCGATGAACAGGCTGCTGGCTGGTGACGCCAGGAAGACCGCGGTCGTGGCGACTTCGTCCGCCTCCCCAAAGCGTTTCAGCACTTGCGCGGAGAGCTTGGCTTTCGCCCACTCGGGATCTTTCGCCCGCTCGGCAAGCAGGTCGGTGCGGAGCGGCCCGGGCGCGATACAGTTCACCCGCACGCCCTGCTCACCCACCTCCCGCGCGACTGAGCGCGTGAAGGCGACCACACCGCCCTTGGCGGCGGCGTAGTGAGCGAGGCGTGGCACACCAAGCTGGGCGGCGCGGGACGCGATATTGATGATGGCGCCGTGCTGGCGAGCGAGCATGCCAGGCAGCACGGCCTGCGTGCACAGGAACACGCCGGTCAGGTTCACCGCGATCATGCGGTTCCACTCGGCGAGCGCCAGCTCCGTGACCAGCGATTCACCGGATATGCCGGCGTTGTTCACGAGGATGTCGACCTTGCCTGCCTCTGCCTCGACCTTCGCCACCAGGCTTTGGACATCCTCTGGGTCGGCCACATTCCCGAGTGCGAATCCCGCCCGCTGGCCCTCCGCGCGGATACCCGCCAGCGTGTCTGTCGCCTCCTGCGTCTCTGCCAGGTCGTTGATCCAGACTTCCGCCCCGGCGGCGGCCATGGCAATCGCGATGGCGCGGCCCAGACCACGCGCTGCGCCCGTGATCAGCGCCACCTGCCCGTCAAGACGAAATGCGTCATTGCTCATCCCGTTCAGGACGCCAGCTCACGCATGACGGAGTAGAGGGGCTGCTTCAGCTCGAAGCCGATGCCGGGCGCGTCGGGTAGGGCGACGTAGCCGTCTTCAACCGGGATGTTGTCCGCAAAGCCCCCAAATGGCTGGAAAATACCGGGGTAGGATTCGTTGCCGCCCAACCCAAGCCCCGCCGCCATGTTCAGCGAGATCTGGTGCCCGCCATGTGGAACGACCGTGCGCCATGACCACCCGTAGTCGCGCAGCATGTCAAGGGTGCGCAGGTATTCCACCAGGCCATACGAGAGGGCGCAGTCAAACTGCAGGATGTCCCTGTCCGGCCGCATACCGCCGTAGCGGATCAGGTTGCGCGCATCCGGCATGGAGAAGAGGTTTTCCCCGGTCGCGAGCGTGTTCGGATAAATCTCGCCTAGCCGCGCCTGGATCTCGTAGTCGAGCGGGTCTCCAGCTTCCTCGTACCAGTGCAGGTTGTAAGACGCCAGGGCTTCGGCGTAAGCGACGGCCTCGTCCAGGTTGAAACGACCGTTGGCATCGACGGCGAGCCGGGCGCCGTCGCCATCGAGGACCTCGATGACAGCTTCAATGCGCCGCAGATCCTCGTCCAGCGACGCGCCACCGATCTTCATCTTGACAGTGCGGTATCCCATGTCCAGGTAGCCGCGCATCTCGTCCTGCAGGGCGCGCAGGTCCTTGCCGGGCTGGTAATAGCCGCCGGCGGCGTAGACCCAGACACGCTCATCCGCCTCGCCGTTGTTGTAGCGGTCAGCCAGCAGGCGCCAGAGCGGCACGCCCGCGATCTTGGCCACGGCGTCCCAGACTGCCATGTCGATCACCCCGACGGCGACCGAGCGCTCCCCGTGCCCACCGGGCTTCTCGCCGGTCATCAGGGTTTGCCAGATGCGGTGTGGGTCGAGGTTGTCCCCCGCATCATTGATCAGGGAATCCGGCCTCGCGGCCAGCAGGCGGGGAATAAAGCGATCCTGCAGTAGTCCGCGCGGCGCATAACGGCCGTTGGAATTGAAGCCGTACCCGACGACGCGGCGGCCGTCGCGCTCCTGATCCGTAACCACCGCGACTACCGAGACATCCATTTTGCTGAAGTCAATGTAGGCGTTGGCAATTGAGGAGGAGATGGGTACGGTGGTCTGCCGGATTTCGGTAATACGCATCGTTGCTCCTGAAGAGTTCGGTCTACCCGTTTGCTTGTTTCATTCTGCGGGCAAAGCGCCAGCGCTGCGCGGGGTCGGTCACGGTCCGCGCCCATGAGGCGAGCAGATTCAGCGCAAGGGCTGTGACCAGGATCGCCAGGCCGGGAAAGGTCACCAGCCACCAGGCAGTGGTCACGTACTCGCGGCCCTGGGCCAGCATCAGCCCCCATGAGGGCACGGAGAGCGGCAGGCCCAGGCCCAGGAAACTCAGCGAGGCCTCGATCAGGATGATGGTTGCCGTTTCCAGGGTCGCCAGCACCAGGATCGGTGAGAGCAGGTTGGGCAACAGGTGGCGCGTGATGATCTCGCGGTCCGTGCATCCAGTCGCGCGGGCCGCCTCGATAAAGACGTTCTCGCGGTAGGAAAGCACCAGGCTGCGCGTCACGCGGGCGTAGACCATCCAGCGCGTGACCGCCAGCACCAGCACCACGTTCCAGAAGCCCGCGCCCGTGACGTAGAGGACGATCAGCGCCAGGAGCAGGGAGGGGAAGCCCATCCAGACATCGACCGCGCGCATGATGACGTCGTCGACGGTACCCCGGTAATACCCGGCGATTAGCCCCAGGCTTGCGCCAACGAGGCCGGAGATGAGCACGCTTGTCGCGCCGACCGCCAGGGAGACGCGCGCTCCGAAGATGAGGCGGCTGAGGACATCGCGGCCCAGCGCGTCCGCGCCCATCACGTAGGGAAAGGCGTCTGGCGCGGGACGGGTCATCGGCGGGTCGTTGCGCATGGACAGGCTCTGCTTCGCCGGATCGTAAGGAGCAATTGCGGGCGCGAAGACGGCGATCAGGATGATCGCCAGCAAAGCGAAGGTGGCAAGTAGCGCCAGCTTGTCCATCCAGAGCGCTTGCCAGAGAAACGCCAATCGCCCCTGGCGCACCGGCGCGCGCAGGTCGTTGACCGTATCGGCGGCAGCCATTGTCGTGGACGCCACGGTCGAGGCGCTCACGTGTACCGGATCCTGGGGTCGAAGAACGTGTAGGCCAGGTCCACCAGCAGGTTGGCGAAGATGATCATCACGGCGATGGCAAAGACGCACGCCTCGATCAGAGGTAGATCACGCCGCTCGATGGCCTGGATCAGTAGCAGCCCGATCCCCGGCCAGCCGAAGACCGTTTCGATGACGACTGCCCCGTTCAGGAGCGCCGCGGTCTCGTCGCCGATCAGCGTCAACGCCGGGATGGCAGCGTTCTTCATCGCGTGCAGGGACACCACAACCCGTTCACTCAGCCCCTTGGAGCGGGCAGTGGTGACGTAGGGCTGGCTCATCTGATCCAGCATCGAGGAGCGGATGACCTGGCTGATGCGGCCCAGCGGACGCACCATGAGAGCCAGAGCGGGCAAAATGACATACTGCGGGCCGCCAAAGCCGGAGGTTGGGAGCCAGCCGAGGTTGACCGCGAAAAAGAGAATCAGCATCAGGCCGAGCCAGAAATCGGCGATGGAGACCCCAGCCAACCCCACCACGGTTGAGGCGCGGTCGATAAGCGAGCCGGGACGCAGGGCGGAGACGATGCCGAGCAGGGCCGCGAGCGGAATAGCGACCAGGATCGTGACGCCAGCCAGGTAGAGCGTGTTCGGTAGGCGCTCCAGCATGATTGGCAGCGCCGGTGCTCGCTGCCAGATCGATTCGCCGAAATCTCCGCGCGCCGCGCCGCCCATAAAGCGGAAAAATTGCTCGTGCAGGGGATCGTTCAGGCCCAGGCGGTCGCGGACGGCCTCTACTTGCTCGGCGGTCGCTTCGGGGCGCAGCATCAGGCGGGCGGGGTCGCCCAGCATGTGCGTGAAGAAAAAGACGGCCACCACCAGCCCAAGCAGGACGATGACGGAATGCACGAGCCGTCGCACGATATAGCGGCCGATGGTGAGCCTCCCTCAACGTGCGTTGAGTGGTGAATAGGGCGGCGCAGCGGGTGTCCCCACTGCGCCGCAGGCGAATCTATTCGCCGAGTGTCATTTCCTTCACCAGCATGAACCCATCCAGGCGTGGCGTCCATGTTACGCCCTCCGCCAGGCCGTAGTAGTTGGGCAGGTGGATGAGCGGCACCACCGGAATGTCCGCCATGAACATCGCGGTGATTTCCTGGAAGGCCGCGTCGCGCTCCTCACCCGTGAGCGGGTTTGCGGCGTCGATCATCGCGTCCAGTTCCTCGTTGCAGTACGTGGAGACGGAGCCGTTGCAGCGGTAGTAGCCGGAAGCCGTGCCACCGACATCCATCAGCTCGTTGCCATGCGAGTTCGTGGCAATCCAGCCACGATCCTTGGCGACGTTTGGTTGGCCGATCGTGAACTGCTCCTCATAGGCGGCAGGTTCAATGATGACCGTGGACGCATTCAACCCGATTTGCTGCAGTTGCTGGGCCACGTATTCGCCCATTTCCTCGACGCGCGGGTATGCGCCACCGCGCACCGCCACCGTGATCGGCAGGCTGAGGTCCACGCCGTCAGCGCCAGCTTCCTGCACGAGGGCAGCGGCGCGTTCGGGATCGTAGGGGAGCGCTTCCAGGTCCGGGTTGTAGCCCGTCGCAGATGGCCCAACCATCTGCGACGCAACGTCAGCGCCGCCGAAGAGTGCGTCAGCCAACTCCTGCCTGTCGACTGCCAGGCCAATGGCCTCGCGCACACGAATGTCGCCCATCGTCGGGTGCATCGTGTCCAGGCGTAGCGCCGGGGTCTCGATGCTGGGCGCCTTGTGGCACGTCGGCGTGGTTTCGCAGTCCTCGGGAGCCAGGAAGCGGGCAATTTGCGCCTCGGCGGCGTTCACCTGGGAGGCGCGTACGGCAGACTCATCGCGCCAGACGTACTCCACGTCCTTGATGCTCTGGGCGCCCAGGGCGGCGTCCGGGTTCTTGTTTCCCCACCAGTCCTCATTGGCGGTGAGTTCCAGGTTCTGCCCGCGGTTCCAGGCTACGAACTTGTAGGGACCGGTGCCGATGGGCGTATCCGTGATGGAATCCGGGTCGTTCATGATCTGCTGGGCGCTGCCGATTGGGGAGAAGTAGAGGCGGTTCGGAAGAATCGGGTCCGGCTCGGCGGTGCTGACGCGCAGTGTCAGCTCATCGACCGCCTCCGCGCTGATCTGTGAGCCCTGGAACTGGATGATGTCGAAGGCGTTTTCCGGGCTCCAGGTCCAGTTCAAACTTGTGGCGGCCGCTTCGACATTGAACGGCGTGCCATCGTGGAACGTCACGTCCGGCCGCAGCTTGAACTCCATGGTCTTGTCATCGACCCATTCCCAGGATTCCGCCAGCTCGCCAACGAGCTCGTTGGTCACCGGGTCGCGGTTCAGCAGGGCCTCGAACACGTTGCGCAAGGGCGCCACGCCGATGGTGGAATAGGCGTACCACGATTCCAGCGACGCTGGCTCCGATGCCAGCGAGATCACGATCTTGCCCTCGGGAGCCGCGGCATCCTGGGCGAGCGTGGCCATGCCGTTCGCCTGGGCGCCGAGACCGGCGAGGCTGACGGCTGCGGCGCCCAGCACCATCTGACGCCGGGTCGCGCGCCGCTGCAGGGATGCGAACGCGCGCTGGGACAACTGGTTCAGACGAGACCGATCCACTCGCGCCTCCTTGGGCTGGCTCAGACCGAAAACCTGACGGCCGACGTTGGCGTCCTGTTCGGATGAGCGAGAGTAGGGCCGACTCTAACGATGCGACCCTACCCTGTCAACACGCACAAGAATGTGCATTGTGAGGTGTTTTCACGACCTGCATGGCGCTAGGTGAGGATGACGACGACTCGATCTCGTTCGATTTCTACTGGATACGTTTCCGCCTGTAACTCCTCCACCTCGACCGGGTAACTCTTGACCCTGGTCCGGTTGGGATCGAAGACGCTGCGGCCGGTCGCCAGGTCGAACTCCCAACCGTGCCAGGGGCAGCGCAGGATCTCGCCTTCGCGGCTGTAGTGAATCTCGCCCGGTTTGTCCGCGGTGGCCAGGCCAACCGTGGGGCCGAGGCAGAGTTCGCCGCCCTGGTGAGGGCAACTGTTACGCACCGCGTAGAACGCGCCGTTGACGTTGAAGATGCCAATGGAACGCCCGGCGAGGGTGACGATCTTGCGCTTGCCGGCGGGAATCTCCGAGACGTGCGCCACGACATGACGCTGCGTCGTGCTAGAGACCATAGAGGTCCCGTGCATTGTCAGCGAAGATACGCTGCCGGAGTTCCGGCGCCATCCTGGGGAATGCCTGCTGCGGGGAATCGAAATCCCAATGCGGGTAGTCGCTGGAGAACATCAGCGTCTTGTCCGCCTGCATCATCTCGAAAATCTCGAAGAGATGGCGGTCGTTCTCTGGCTCCTCGATTGGCTGGGAAGCGATGCGGAAGTGATCGAGGATGATTTCGCTCGGCTTGCGCGTGAGCCACGGGCACTCGGAGCGCATTGCCTTCCAGTTCTTGTCCAGGCGCCACATGATGTGCGGCACCCAGGCGAAACCGCCCTCCAGCAGGGCAAACTTCAAGTTCGGGAACTTCTGGAAGACCCCCTCGCAGACCAGGCTGATTGTTTGCGCCTGGAAGACCTGGGACATACCGGTGTGCCACTCCAGGTAGTAGGAGGTCCAGCCGGCCGGGGTCGGCGGGTGCATGATGCCGATCCCGCCGAAATGGATGCCGACTGCCAGCCCGTTGCGCTCACACGCTTCCCAGATCGGGTCGTGGAACTGCTGGCCGTAGGGCATGCGTGAGCCGGCGGGGATCAGGATCTGCACAATATCGGGACGCGAGCCGAGGCGGTCGATCTCCTTCGCGGCGGCGGCCGGGTCCTGCATGGGAACCGTCAGCGAGCCACGGAAGCGGGGATCAGCACTGAGCCAGACATCGATCATCCAGTCATTGAGGGCGCTGGAGAGCGCGGCGGCAAACCCGGCGTTGGCCAGGAACGCCACGTTGTAGAACTGCCCGGTGAGGATGGCGATATCCACATTCCATTCATCGAGCAGTTGCTGCCGGAAGAGTTGCACATCCGAGCCGGCCATCTGGCCCTCGCCGGGCCGGGCATCCACGCGCTCGCCGCCGTTGACACCTTTCGGATAGGGCGAACCGGGCAGGGACTTGAACTGGCTTTCGACAACGTAGTCAGCCCAGTACCGGGGCAGATATGGCAGGAGGTCCTTGATGCCGCTCCAATTGTGATGCGCGTCGGTATCGATCAATGAGTAGGCGGGGCGGATGACATGGGCATCGGTCGTGACCGGCTGAGCGACTGCCGTCATCTTGCTATCCTCCTTGATGAGATTGCGTGTAACGCGGCACGCGCGCAAGTGTGGGCTGCATCGCCAGCATATCGCCAGGACGATGTCCGGGGCAACAGGTCAGGAGCGTGCAGGTGGTAGCGGCAGCGAAGCCATTCCGATTCGGCGTGCAGAGCCGCAGCATCGGCCCGCGTGAACCATGGCTGGCGTCTATCCGGCGGATAGAAGAGCTGGGGTACAGCTCCGTCAGTTGGGCCGATCATCTCGTGAATGGCCTGGATCCTGTTGCCTCCCTGGCCGCGGCGGCGGTCGCGACCGAGCGCTTGCGACTGACGAGCTTCGTCTTTGACAACGATTTTCGGCACCCTGTCGTGCTGGCCATGTCCGCTGGCACCATTGACATCCTGTCTGGCGGCCGGCTGGAGTTGGGCATTGGCGCGGGCTGGATGAAGCCGGAGTACACCCAATCCGGCATTCCCTTCGATCCGCCCGGGGTGCGAATAGCGCGCCTGGAGGAAACGTTGCAGCTCCTGACCCAGCTCTTCACCGGGCAGCCGGTCACGTTTCGGGGCGAGTTCTACCAGGTGGAAGAGCTGACCCTGCCGCCGGTACCGGTGCAGCAGCCGCACCCACCCTTCGTGATCGGCGGTGGCAGCCGCAAGATCCTGACCCTGGCCGGCAAGTACGCCGACATCGTTGGCATCACGAACCGGGCCTTGCCTGATGGCGCCAAGGATCTGGAGGATCTGACCGCCGAGGCCATGGAGCGGAAAGTGGGGTGGATTCGCGAAGGAGCGGGGGAGCGCTTCCCCGAACTCGAACTGAACCTGATCTGCGGTCGCGTCGTCATCACGGATGATCGCGAAGCAGCGGCGGCCGAGATGGCCACGCAACTTCCCCTGAGCGTGGAGCAAATCCTGGATGCGCCAGCCATCCTGATCGGCTCGACCGAGCAGATTGTCGCCACGCTGCAGGAGCGTCGCGAACGCTACGGCGTTTCCAACATCGTTGTCATCGAGCCAATGATGGAGGCGTTCGCGCCGGTCGTGGCAGCCCTGGCGGGCCAATAGGCGAGCGCTACTCGGCGGTGGGTTGCAACGGCAGGCGCACCGTCACCGTCGTGCCATTTCCCTCGATGCTGGCGATCTCGATCGTGCCGCCGTGCCGTTCCACGATGCGGTGGCTGCCCCACAGGCCCAGGCCAGTGCCCGCGATGCGGCCCTGCACGTTGCGGCCACGATGGAAGCGCTCGAAGATGTGGGGCAGGTCATCCGCGGGGATACCCATACCCGCGTCGCTGATGGTCACGATCCCGACAGCGTTCGCACCTTGACCCTCACGGGAGACACGCACGGTCACGACTCCACCGGCCGGGCTGTACTTGATGGCGTTTGCCAGCAGGTTTTCCAGCACCCGCATGACGCGGTTGGCATCCCACCAGCCGATCACGGGTCCAACACGATTGTCCAGGCTCAATGATGCCGCGCCACTGACGCCCTCCAAGGATGACACGGCCGTGGCAGTGAGATCCGCCAGATCAACCGTGGCGAAGTTGAAGTCAAGCGGTCGATCTGCTTCCAGCCTCGCGACGTCCGTCAGGTCCGAAATCAACAGGCGAGCACGTTCCACGGCCTGGTCCATCGCTGAGAGGGCGGATTCCAGCCGCTCCGGGCTCATGTCGCCCCGCATCAAACGACGGCGCAGCAACTGACTCTGGCCACGGATAACGGTGAGCGGGCCACCTAAATCGTGCGCCATGGCATCGACGAGTTGCACTTTGTCAGCCTCGGCGTGCTCACGTGCCGCCAGCTCCTGCTCGACTTGCTGGAAAAGGCGGGCATTCTCGATGGCAATTGCGGCCTGGACCGCCAGGCCGGTAGCGATCTTCTCCGCGCGCTCAGTGAAGACCCCAGGCTCTGGACTCCCGAAGAACAGGCCACCCATGACATCGTGATGCCGGCCAAACACGGGCACCGCGAGATAGCTGACGACCGGCGGATGGCTGGAGGGCATCCCGAAGACCGGGGGGTTCCGCGCGTAACGGGGATCCTGTCGCACATCTGCGCTCCGGACCACGCCGGCGCCACGGAACGTTTCGTCAAAAAGCATGGTGTTGCGCGGCATGGGAACCCGGGCGAAGTCAACGGGCGTGGGGCCGGCGAGGGTGTAGAGGGTGTAGTACTCGCCTCGTTCGTCGAGCGCGTTGTGGAAAAAGGCGCCCATGGTTGCGCCGGTCAGGGCCGTGGCGGCGTTGGTAACTTCCTGGATGAGGACATCGAGATTGAGTTCCGCGCTCAGGAGTTGGCCGACCTCGTTGATGATCGCCAGCGCTTCTCGTTCCTCGCGCAACTGCGACTCTGCTTTGATATGCCGGGTCACGTCGCGAATGGCGGAAAGGTAGATTTTGCCATCCGGCAGGTCGGCCGCCGTCACCAGGGCCTCAACCGGGATGACCTGGCCATCCTTGCGAACAAGTTCCAGTTCGTCCCGCCATGTTCCCTGCTCCAGGAAATGTGCATACTCCGATGCGCTCCAGGCGACATCTTGTGCCACCAGGTCCGGGACCGAGCGCGTCAGCAATTCCTCGCGTGAGTAGCCAAGCAGGTCTTCTGCCGCAGGGTTGGCGTCCAGGTAGTGGCCCTGTTCGTCCGCTACCAGAATAGCGTCACCCACCCCGGAGAAGACAGCCTGATAGCGGGCCTCATTCGTGCGTGCCTGTTCCTCGGCCAGGCGCTGCGGCGTAACGTTCTCGTGGCTGACGAGGAATCGTGGATCGCCTGCGGCGCTCAGCCGCGCGATGCGGAAAGCGAACCAGCGACGTTCGTGCGGCGCGTGACACGGATAGTCGAAGGCAAAGGAGGCGCGCTCACCCGACAGCACTGCCTGCATGCCCTGGACGATGGAGCTGGCGTGCTCATCTCCTGATGCGACCGCGCGTTGGCAGGCCGCGAGGTAGTTGCTCCCGATGCCATCGTCAGCCAGAGCGAGTTCGTTGTCTGCGCCGAACTCGCGCCAGGCGGCGTTCACGGCAACGATGCCGCCAGCGGCGCCGAGGATGGCGATGTGCGCGGGAAGGGCATCGAGCGCAGCCTGGAGCAGATCTGTAGCCGGAGTTGGCTCGTTGGCGATGCCGTTTGGTGTCGTCACGGTTACTCGCTGAAGGTGAACAAGGGTTCAGGGTGAGAATCATAGCTGTACGCGCCGTATCCCGGACCAACGGCAGAGCGGCGCGGTTGATAGCAGCACAGGCATCCGGTTCCCGCCAGACGCCGTACCTTGGTCAGGAGCAGTTCTGGTGCCTGTGCGACACGATTGCCACAGTTTGATGCGTTAGACAGGTAGAAGCTGGCAGCCGGGCGCGCCACGCCGGGTCTGTGGAGGGAAGAGGTATGGATCACACACACTTTGATGAGCTGACACGTGGATTGGGGAAGCCCGCTGGCCGCCGACAGATGCTTGGCGCATTCCTGGCCGGCGGCCTGGCCGTGCTGGCCGCGGAATCAACCGATGCTGCGCGCCGCCGCAAGCGAAAGTCCCGGGGGAAGAACGCGAATGCGGACAACTCGGACCAGGCTGTTGAGTCTCTTGAGTTGCCGCCCGGAACGTTGGCTGGTGGCATCTGGGACGAGACCATCGAGATCTGCCATTACAACGCGGAAACCGGTGGATATGACGTCACGGCCGTGAGCACCGTCCTCGTGCCCAATTACCTGAACGCTGGCGACACGTTGTACATCGATTGCTGCACCGATGCGGAATGCGGGCCGCTGCCCTG
>JALYWD010000740.1 GCA_030852885.1 Chloroflexota bacterium
TCGCCGGCGCGGCCCCAAGACGCGCGGACTAGACCAGGTACCAGTCCTGGACGTTCCAGAGGAGCCGGTTGAAGGCGCTCGGCCAGAAGCCGCCGATGTTGGTCCGGATTACCGGGAACGCCTTGCCCCAGTAGAGGAAGATGACCGGCGCCTGATCGTGCAGCAGTTCCTGGATCTTGACGTAAATCTCCTTGCGCTGCTCCTGGTCGGTGATCTTGACGCCGTCCGAGGTCAGCTTGTCGATCTCGTCCTGGAAGTTGTAGTGGTAGAAGTAGGCGGGCGCGTTGCCGCCGGTCCCGGTTGGGTCTGCCGGAATCTGGGAGGAGTGCCAGTAGTACATGTCGTCCGGGTCGTTGCCGTTGAACCAGGAGTAGAGACAGGCGGTCATCGTGTCCGGCTGCCACTGGTAGCTCTCCGGACCCCAGAGGGTAGAGACGTCCTGGAAGTTCGTCGTAACCTTGACGCCGAGCTGGCCCCATGCCTGGCCAATGACCTGCAGGATCTGCTGCTGGGTCGTGTCGCCGGAGATCCCCCAGAGCTCGATCTCCAGCTTCTTGACCGGGCCGTCAAGCACCATCGGGTCGTCGACCGGAGCCTTCCCTTCCCAGATACCCTCGGAGTCCTGCGTCATGCCGATCCCGGCGAGGAGCTTCTTGCCCTGCTCGATGTCAAAGGGCCGGCCTTCGAGCGTGTCGTCGTAGGCCCAGGTCCCCGGCTGCTGATCCGCCATCGAGCGGACCACGCGGCCCTTGAGCAGCTTGTCAACGATGTCCTGCGTCGGCGTGGCGAAGTCGAGCGCGCGGCGGACATCCGGGTGACGCAGGAAGAAGACGTGCTTGAGGTCGAGGTGTGACCAGCCGGGCGAGGGATGCTCCAGGACGGTGACGCCTTCGATGCCGAGCGCCTCGTCGACGCGCAGAGCGCCCAATGCGCCAGCGCCACCGACCATCTGAATCTCGCCGGTGCGGAGCTGAACGAGCTGTGTGCTGTCGTCGGGGATGACGCGGATCGTCACCGAGTCGAGGTGCGCCGGGGTGCCCCAGTAGTCGGCGTTCTTCTCGACGACAATCTGCTGCTTCGGCACCCACTCCTTGAACTTGACCGGGCCAGTGCCGATGATGCGCTGCCGCCCGAACTCGGTCTTGAAGGCCTGCACGCCCTTCGCCATCTCGGACGACGGACAGATAACGGAGCTGTTGTCGCCGCCAACGTAGCTGATGAACGGCGCGTAGACCTCCTTGGTCTCCATCACCACGGTCTTGTCGTCGGGGGTCTTGATGTCCGTGATTTGGTCCCACCCGAGGTTCGAGATGGCGGCGAAGTCCTTGTTCATGAGCATCTTCCAGGAGTTCACCACGTCCTGGGGCCCGAAGGCATCGCCGTTGTGGAACTTCACGCCCTGGCGCAAGGTGAAGGTGTAGGTCAGCCCGTCGTCGGAAATCTCGAACGACTCGGCGAGCGACGGGGTCAGCTGCTGCGTGCTGTCATAGCGGAGCAACCCGTCGAAGATGCCCGTCGTGATGTCGTAGGCGGTGACGAGCTGGCTCAGGTAGGGATGGAGGGTGTCCGGCTCCTCCGCCGTGCCGGCGATGATGGTGCCGCCAGCCTTCGGCTCCCCTTCAGGAGCGGACGGGCCTTCGACCGGCACGGACGTGCCCGCCGCCTGCGCGGCCTGCAGCAGCGCCCGCTCGCGGCCCTGCGACGGCGCGCCGTAGGCCATGTCCGAGGTGGCGTGCAGCATCACGTTCACCACTGGCGCGGCGATGGCCAGCGCGGCAGCGCGGCGCATGAGCTGGCGGCGGCTGATGACGCCGTCAACCCGCGCCTGGATCAGGCCATTGACGCTGTCGAGATTTGGTCCCTTGTCACCATAACGGTCTGGTCGCGGATTCGGATCTACCACGCTGGATCTCCTTTCGCGGGTACCAACGACACTGTCGCCTCTGGGCCGTGGGCGGACGTGCACTTGATTTTCCGTGCGCTTCCCGTGAACCGCACCTGCTGGATTGTGGGAGTGTAAACCAGGGCTGGCGATGTGACACTTTCCGTGGCAAGGCCGCTTTACTCTGGCAGGGTCGCGAGCAGTTCGGCAAGCACGGCGTCCGACGTGACACCCGCCGATTCGGCATCGAAATTGAGGATCAGGCGGTGGCGCAGGGCGGGGAGGGCGACCGTGCGCACGTCCTCGAATGAGACGTTCAACCGCCCTTCGATCAGGGCCCGGATCTTCGCGCCAAGCACGATCGACTGCGCGCCACGGGGGCTGACGCCGTAGCGTACGTAGCGGCGCACGACCTCGGGCGGCTCTGGCTCCGTGGGGTGCGTGGCCAGGGTGAGCCGCACCACGTAGTCGGTCACGGCGGAAGCAATCGGCACCTGGCGCGCCATGAGGCCCATCTGCTTGATCGTCTCGCCGCTGGCGACAGAGGATGTCTGGGGCGGCGCCGGCAGGGTGGTGCGGCGCACGATCTCGGTGAGATCCTCGGCGCTGGGGAAGGGCACGATGAGCTTGAAGAAGAAGCGGTCAAGCTGCGCTTCCGGGAGCGGGTAGGTGCCTTCCATCTCCAGCGGGTTCTGCGTAGCCAGTACGAAAAAGGGTGAGGCGAGCGGGTGAATCTCGTTGGCGACGGTGGCCTGGTGCTCAGCCATCGCCTCCAGCAGCGCCGACTGCGTCTTCGGCGTGGCGCGGTTGATCTCGTCGGCCAGGACCAGGTTCGCGAAAATCGGCCCTGGCTGGAACGCGAACTGCTTGCGCCCGGCGCTGTCCTCCAGGAGCAGGTTCGTGCCGGTGATGTCGGCTGGCATCAGGTCTGGCGTGAACTGGATACGACTGAAGTGCAGGTCCAGGGCGTCCGCCAGGGTGCGCACCAGCATGGTCTTGCCGAGCCCGGGCACGCCTTCCAGCAGCACGTGACCGCCGCCGATGAGGCTGATCAGGACATCACGCACGATAGGCCCCTGGCCCACCATGACGATGGCCACGGCCTCCTCGATCTGGGATACGACGCCGCGAAACTCCGAGACCGGCATGGGCGGCGCGGCAGGGAATGTGGGGCTGAGGATTGCGGGGTCGGTCATGGTGTTTCCTCGTGGCCGGGCGCGGATGCGTTAGCGCAGCAGGCCGATAATGATGGCGATGGTGGCCAGGCCCATCAGGACGATGAAGCTGATGAAGATAGCCGTGATGATGGCAATCTGCGCCTGTGCCGGATTTTCCCGGGACCACGCACGGTAGCGCGCAAACGGGTTCCAGAAGGGGGGTGGGTCGGGCGTCATGATGGCACGACCGGCTGAGGGGCTGCCGGTGCGCTGAAGTCACGGCGCGCCCGCCAGATGGAGAGCAGTGTCCCCACCAGCAGGAGGCTCCAGAAGGCCACCACACGATCCAGCACGATGATGCTGCCAGCCACGACCGGGTCCACCCCCAGCACGCTCACCAGGATCGAGCCGACGCCGAGTTCCACCACTCCAAGTCCAGCCGGAGTGAACGGGATAACCGTCAGCAAGGCCCCCATGACGGCCACCAGGATGGCAACTGCCGGAGAGATGCCAGCGTCAATGGAGCGGGCCACGAACCAGACGCGCATGCCGTCATTGAGCCAGAGCAGGAGGCTGAGGGCGAATACGGGCAGCGGCCGCTTCAGGGAGCCGAACAGCGCTTGCTGCAGGCGCAGGTACGTCTCGCGAAATGCGGCGGGCAGCAGGCGCAGGATGATGTCCCGCGCGATCCAGAGCAGCACGAGGCCGATGGCGCCCGCGAGAAAGACGAACGCTCCGAGGGCGAGCGTCGGGGAGGCCTGTGCCGGCAAGGCGCCGCCAAAGACCACCACCACCGCGCCAGCCAGCACCAGGACGAGCATCATGGCATCGACGATGCGCTCGGCAACGATGGTCCCGATCCCGGCGCTGAAGGGTACGCCGCCATCCTGCCGCAGCAAGTAGGCGCGGTAGGCATCGCCGAGTTTGGCCGGCGCGAGGGAGTTGGCGAAGTAGGCCAGCAGCACGATCTGCGAGAGGTCGCTGAGCGGTGGCACGCGCCGGCCTGGCTCGGCCGCGATGCCGGAGGAAGAGATCATGTAGCCCCACCGCCAGCCGCGCACGATGAACGCGCCGTACCAGAGCACGAACGCGACTCCGAGAAAGAGTGGATTGGCCTGTCGCACCTGTTGCCAGATCGCCGCTGGATCGACGTTCAACTGCCGGACCACGAACCAGAGAACGAGGGCGGCAAAAGCAAAGGAAATGAAGGTCTGGGGTCGCAGCAAGCGCCGCCAGAGGGTCGTGCTGGAGACCGTCTCTTCCGCGGCCGGGTCTGGATTGAAGGAGGGCTCAGGTGGGCGTGAGCCAGCAACAGGAGTCTGATTCACCGGGCAATCCGCGCTCATTCAGCCAGCGTTGTGCGCCGCACAGGCAGCGGACGGCACGTCGAGTATAGAGAGCCAGGCCATGAGAGGTGTTCAGGCGCGACGGGAGGGACGCCAGTCGGGGAGTTGTGGCAGCTCCGGCCAGAGCTCACCCGAGCGCCGCCGTTGCAGCGCGCCACTCCGTTCCGCGACCAGGATCAACCCATCGAAGAGCCCGAAGAAAAGCATGGCGACGCCGCTCAGCAGCAGCAACTGGATCGGCCACTGCATAGGCACGGTGCGCTGCACCACCAGGCCGCCGATGGTCAGTTCACCTGGCTCCGTGAGGCGCATCGCAACTTCATGCGTGCCAGTGGCGAGGTTGCGCGCGAGGGTGATATCCACGTCCGCGGCCTGAAACGAGTCGAGGGAGACCGGGCGAGGAGCGCCGTCGATGGTGAGATCGACATTGCCCGCGTCGCGCGCCAGGCGCGCCCGCGCCACCACGCCATTCCCCTCAACCGGAATGCGGAAGCGAGCATCCACCTCGGAGGTTGTCCGGTAGGTGTCGCGCCCCAGGTGCTGGAGTTCCCAGTTGCCTTCCCAGACGAACTGCTGCGCGCTGACCGGGGCCAGCCCGGTGGGCGCGGCGGTCGTACCACCGCGCACGAAAAACGCTCCCAGTTCGGTGAAAAGCGAGGTGGGGGAGCCGTCATCGCGCAGCAGCGCGTAGGTCGCCGGCGTGTTGCCGCCCAGATCTGGCCCGGGCGTGAGGCCCCACTGGAAGAGCGGCCCCATCCAGGGCCATTCGGCGCGCGCGCGTTCCAGTCCCGCGATCACGTATTCCGCCTGTGCTCCTTCACCAAACCCTCCCACGCCGTCGCTGCCGGAACTCCAGCCGAAGTGGGTGACCCAGATCGGTTTGGCCGGATCGTTACTGGCGGCGATGACCTCGCGCAACAGGATGACGCGGGACATGTTCTCGTGGGCAGCGCGGGTGGTGCGGTCATACGGTGAACTTGTGCCGCCGCTCAACCGCGCGGCGACGATATCGAAGAAGGCAGACCCGCCCGCATCGTAGACGCCGCGCAGAAACGCCAGGTCGTCCCGTGATCCTTCCGGTGGGAAGGGAGCCAGTTCCGCCAGCAGGATGACCGCATTGGGATTGGCGCCACGCGCGGCGTTGGAGGCAAGGGCCAGCATGGAGACGTAAGCGCCAGGATCGGCGTTGGCGTTCCCCCAGTGCTGTGGCTCATTCGGCAGATCCCAGATTTGCAGGAAGGTGACCTGCCCACCGTACCTGGCAGCCAGCGCGCCGACAAACCGCTCGAAGGCCGCCAGGTCCGCCGGCGGGGAATCGAAGGCGGACGCGCCATCCGGCGAGCGAATCCAGGCCGGTGAGCGGTGCAGGACGGCGATGACACTGATGCCGCGCTCGGAGAGGGCGCCGACGATGGCATCGTACTCGTCCCAGACATAGTTGCCAGGCGATGGCTCGATCTCGGCCCAGGAAAAGCTCTGCCGCACGTAGCGGAAGCCGTTGGCCTGTAACCCGGCCGCGACAGCGGAGAGTTGATCCGGGGTGAAGCGCGTAAGATCGACATTCGTGGCCAGATCGCGCCCGGTGTACTGCCGCACGATGAGCGGCGACACGCCATCACCAACACCACGATGCACGGTGACATCCGCCCAGACAGAAAGCGACGCCAGCAGGAACCCGCAGAGGGCCAGCGAGGCCGCGATGATGCCGCGCAGCCGATCAGGCTGCCGTGCGACGCCGGATGCCCAACGGGCGGCCGCCGCGATGAAAGGCGGCGGTTGCACGTGGTGCGCCGGCAGCGCGGGTGTGCGCCGCCGGCGAGTCGGGGGGCGGGGCTGGCGCGGGGGCGGCTCAGTCCAGTTGCGGCGGGGGGAGCTACTCACTACGCGGGGGCTGCCGCGGCAATCTGCGCCAGGTCGCGCAGCGTGCGCATGTTGCGCTGGTCCCCGAGTTCGTCGTCGTCCTTCGGCGTCTCCAGTACCCCCGGGGTATCCGCGAAGCGTGGGTCCGTCAGCAACAGGCGGAAGGCGTCGAGGCCGAGTTCCCCCTCGCCAATATGGGCGTGGCGGTCGGTGCGGAGGCCGAGCCCCTTCTTCGAGTCATTGAGGTGAAACGTGATGAGGCGGTTCAGCCCGATAATGTCATCAAAGGCCTGCATGGTGGC
>JALYWD010000742.1 GCA_030852885.1 Chloroflexota bacterium
CTCTCGCTCTACTGGCTGGACGACGACCTGCGCACCCTGCTGGATGCCACCGCTGCCTCGCCTGCCTTCACCAGCATCGGGCCGGACGTGACGGCGGCGACCGGGGCGGCCCGTGTCTCCCAGGAGATCGCCGCAGGGCCCGCCGGGGACACACCAAGCGCCGCCGATGATGACGCGCCCGGCGGCGCCGCTGGCGCACAGGCCCGCGCGGCGCTGCGCCAGGCGCTGGCGGTGATGGAATCGACCGAACAGGAGCTTGGCCGCCTTGATGCTGCCGCTGGCGACGGCGATCACGGCGCGGGCATGGTGCGCGGCTTCCGCGCGGCGGTGGATGCCATCGCGGACGACACTGGTACTGCCCGCCGCTCCTTCACGCGGGCGGGCACCGGCTTCCAGAACGCGGCCGGTGGCGCATCGGGCGCACTGGTTGGTGGCTGGCTGATCGCCCTCGGCGGCGCGCTACCGGCAGACGATGACGCCGTGGATGCCCCCGCGATGGCGCGCGCGATTGGCTCTGCCACCGAGACGCTGCAGAGCATGGGCGGCGCACAGGCTGGCGACAAGACGATGCTGGACACGCTGATCCCCTTCAGCAAGGCGCTGGCTGCCGCCGTGCAGGATGCTTCCTCGCTGCCTGTCGCCTGGGCGTCCGCGATCCCGGCGGCAGCCGCCGGGATGCTCTCGACGGTGGACATGATCAGCCGCAAGGGCCGCGCCTCTCGCCTGGGAGAGCGCTCGCGGGGCACGCAAGATGCAGGAGCTACTTCCATCTACTATGTCCTGCAGGCGTTCGGCGACGCGTTCACTTCCTGACGCTACGCAAGTTCGAGGACATCATCATGGCAAGCACGACAGACCAGGTCACCGTTGCGCTCGGGGCGGACAACGCCGGGGCCGATCTCAAGAACGCCCTCAAGGCGCAGTTGCAAGCCGACCCCCGCGTGCGGGACGTGATCGACTTCGGGGTGCCGGACACGCAGGACACCACGGCCTATCCGCACGTGGGACTGGACGTGGCCCAGGCTGTGGCGCGCGGCGAAGCGAAGCGCGGTCTCCTCGTGTGCGGCACCGGCATCGGCATGGCCATCACCGCCAATAAGGTGCCCGGAATTCGTGCCACGGTCGCTCACGACTCGTACTCCGTCGAGCGCTCCGTGCTCTCGAACGACTGCCAGGTGCTCACGCTCGGCGCACGTGTCGTCGGCCCCGAATTGGCGAAGCGGCTGGTGAACGAGTGGCTCGGCTACGAGTTCGACCCCGCCTCTGCCTCCGCCGAGAAGGTGGCGGTGATCACGGAGTACGAGGGGCGCGAGGGGAACTGACGCGCCGCGTTCAGGAACCCCGCCCGAGGTCAATTCGGCTCTGGGCCATCACGCCGTTGTAGCGGCGTGATGGTCTTGTGTCAGCGCGGCCTCTACTCCACGGCCTCTTCCGCGCATCGAAGGCACGCAGCCCCTCCCTCTCAGCTTCGATCCCGCAGGTCCCGATCCCGCAGGTCCCGATCCCTGCCACTGCCACCTCCATGTGTCGTCCTGAGTAGAGCGAATGGGGGGGGTTGTGGGGTCGTCTGCAATGACCAGAGAACGAGATTCTTCGCCCGCGGGCTCAGAATGACAGGCTATGTGGGTGCGCACCCGACAACTCCCCGGAGACGCTCTACTGAGCTTTTCGAAGGACCCCGCTTGCCCGCCAACACGGTTCGAGGTCACCGTTCTCTCACGCGTGTCATCTTGAGCGCATGTGGCATATATCAATAGCCCGGCATGCTGGACGAGCTAGTCCCTGATCGTGCACATGGCGCCTCCAACGTGGTGCTGACGGCCAGGGGCGCGTGCGTCGTGCACCAGAAGAGATACCGTCGACGATGCACGAGTTTCCGCGCTGCACCGGGTGCCTGGCACGGCGATGTCACGGTGGTGTCACGCTACACGTCGGATCCCCTCCGCTACGATGTCGATGCGCCAGTGCCGCACGCTATCGAACCAAACGCTTGCTGGGCAACGATGGATGCGCGCCGTGGGTGTGTTGCGAAAGATCGGTCAGGTGGCCCGTAGCTCCGGTCGCCGAGCCAAGGCATGAATCGACCCGAGGAGGTTCAATGGACCCATCCACCTTCGATGCCGTGGTGAAATCCTGCACGCAGGAGAAAACCCGGCGGCGAATCGTGGCGCTACTCGCCGCACTGCCGCTGGGCGGATTGCTGACCATCATCGGCGAGGACGCAGTCGCCGAAAAGCCGCATGAGCGGCTGCGACGGCGCACCAGGCAACGCAATCGCAAGCAACGCCGCAAGCAGCGCCAGAAGGGCAACAGCAGCCACGGCGGTGGCCGTCCCGGGGATTCCGGGACCTGCACGCCGCAATGCGCGGGCAAGACGTGCGGCCCCGATGGGTGCGGCGGTTCGTGCGGGACCTGTGCCGCCAACTCCATCTGCCATGACGGCGCCTGCCAGGCTTGTGACGTCTGTCCCACATGTAGCTTCAAGAGCATACAGGACGCGGTGAACGACAGCGGGCAAGGCACCATTTACATCTGTCCCGGCACCTACTACGACACGCTCACGATCGACCGCGACTGCGCGCTCATCGGTGCTGGGCAGGGGGAGGGCCCGGACGACACCGTCCTGGATGGTCTGTTGTTCTCTGTAGAAACAGCCTTTATCTTCACTGAATCCAGTCTCACACTCCAGAGCCTGCGCATCAAGAACGTTCAACCCGACTTCGGAACGTCCTATCCCTCTGGCGTCGTGGTGGCCACTGGGGGCCAGCATACGCTCACGATGATCGACTGCACGTTGACCCGGAATACCACCAATGGTTATGCGCCTGTCTATTGCAATCTCATTGGCGGCAAGCTCGAGATGACCGACTGCACCATCTCGAACAACTCGAACCAGTCGTATCCCGGCCCACCCTCAACGGAGCCTGATCCCATTTTGAGTGTTCCGAGTCCCGGAGCCATCTATACGGTCGCCGATTCAACGCTGACGAACTGTGTCATTTCGGGGAATCTCACCCGCTCACGCTTTGAGACCTCTAACGGCGGTGGCATCTGGTACCTGCGCGGCACACACACGCTCAATAACACGAGCATCACCGGGAACAAGGCCTATGGGAAGGGCGGCGGAATCTACAACCAAGGTGGCACGGTGACCATGCAGAACGGCTCCAGCGTGACCGGCAATACCCCAAACAATTGCGAAGGTGATCCCATCACGGGTTGCAAGGGGTAGCTCCAATGGCGTCCGGGCCTTCGGCATGCTGAAGTCCCGGACGCCTGACGCTGGCCAACTCCTCGGACCACAAGGGATCACCGGAGTCCTGACCGTCGTCACCTGCCAGTACCAGTCCTGTCGCGTCAGCGATCCTCCCGGGCGCGCTTCCACCGGGCTGGCACCTGTTCTGCTTTTACAGCCACGCCCCGGTACGACGAGTCGCCGCGGCGAGATCACCTGTGCACCGGGACGGTGTGTGATGGCGCTGCGCGCTGCATGGAGCCTTGCAAGACGATGGCAACCGAGGTGGTTGAAGATATCGAGCGGACCGCCCGGGAAGCGCTCGGGCTGACGGAACTGCGCCCCGGCCAGCGCGACGCCATCGCGGCCGTCGTGGCAGGGCGGGATACGCTGGTCGTGATGCCGACCGGCGCCGGCAAATCCGCCATTTACCAGACAGCAGGCGTGCTCCTGCAGGGGCTGACGATCGTGGTGTCTCCCCTGATTGCCCTGCAGCAGGACCAGGTCGCCGCCCTGGCCGAGGGGAACGCCGGTCGAGCAGCACTGCTGAATTCCACGCTCAAGCGCGCCGAGCACGCCGACACGCTGCGTGACCTCACCGAGGGCCGCATCCAGTTCCTGTTCCTCGCGCCAGAGCAATTGGCGAACGAAGACACCCTCGCGCACCTGCAGGCAGCCCAGCCAGCGCTCATCGTCATCGACGAGGCGCACTGTATCAGCGCCTGGGGACACGACTTCCGCCCGGAGTACCTGCGCCTCGGCGGTGTGATCGAGCAACTTGGCCACCCACCAATCCTCGCACTCACGGCCACCGCCTCTCCGCCCGTGCGCGAAGAGATCGTCGAGCGGCTCGGCATGCGCGAGCCGAACATCATGGTGCAGGGCTTTGATCGCCCCAACATTCACCTCGCGGTCGCGGGGTTTTCGGACGCGGACGAGAAGCGGGCGGCGCTGATCGAGCGGGTCATTGCCGCGCCCAAGCCGGGCATCGTCTACGCGGCCACGCGCAAGCACACCGAGGAGGTCGCGGCTGCCCTCGGGACCGAACAGGTCACGGCCGTGGCCTATCACGCGGGCATGGCGGCCGGCGACCGTGAGCGCGCCCAGGAGGCGTTCATGAGCGGGGAGGTTGACGTTATCGTCGCAACCACGGCGTTCGGCATGGGCGTCGACAAACCCGATGTGCGGTTCGTTTATCACCTCGATATCAGCGCCTCACTCGATGCCTACTACCAGGAGATCGGTCGCGCCGGGCGGGATGGTGAGCCCGCGGCAGCCATCCTGTTCTCCTACCCGGATGATCTCAACCTGCAGCGCTTCTTCGCCGGCAGCGGTCATGTCGACGCCGAGCAGATCGCCCGGGTCATCGCGGAAGTGCAGCAGGCAAACGCGCCACTGACGATCGAGGGTATCAGCGACAAACTCGATCTCTCGCAGATGAAGGTCACCGCCGCCATCCACGGCCTGGAGGACGAGGGCGTCGTCTCGCTGCGCCCGACCGGGGAGATCACGGCGACGGCCTCGCTGCCGCTGGACGAGGTTACGGAAAGTGCGGCGGAGGCGCAGGAGAACCGGCGAGCTTTCGAGCGCTCACGGCTGGAGATGATGCGCGGCTACGCTGACATGCGTGATTGCCG
>JALYWD010000034.1 GCA_030852885.1 Chloroflexota bacterium
GTCTCCCACCTCTGGTGGGGCGTCCTGGTCGGCGGAGATTCCAATGAGTACGGCTACATCCCGGAGGCGCTGGCTACGGTCTCCGCGCTCCTCTACATCGACGACGCCTTCGGCCCGGAGGCGGCGCGGGAGGAACTGAACGCCTGGGCTATCGACCCAGCCCGCCGCCTGCTGCGCGGTGGCGACGCCATCGTGAATCTGCCGGCCAGTGACGACCAGGATGCGTCCACCCGCTACGCTTCGCTCTATGGCAAGGGGACGTTGGGCTTCCTCGCGCTGCGGGAGGCGATTGGCGCCGAGGCATTCGATGCCACGCTGCGCCAGATCTCCAGCCAGTACGGCTGGCAGGAGATGACGCCGGATGAGCTTCGCGCCGCCTTCGAAGCCGTTTCCGGGCAGGACCTGGCGGCGCTCTGGACGCACTGGTTCGATGAAGCAGCCATGACGGAGGCGGAAATCGACGCGCTGGCGACCATCTTCGATAGATGATGCAATCATGCAGCTATCATTGCGGCGTAGGAGCGAACCCCACACCGACGTTTGGTTGCCCGACAACTCCCGAGATTACTGGCGCGCATTCATGCCCGAGTCCAACACCAGAAACCATCTCGACCTGTCCGCGCTTTTCCTGTCCTGTCCGGATCCCATCATCGGCGAAACGTTGGACGGGGTCATCAATTTCTGGAATCCGGCGGCAGAGAAGCTCTTTGGCTACTCCGCGCAGGAGGCGATAGGGCAACCAGCCTCCCTGCTGGCCCCGGCTGGTCACGAGGCAGACCTCACGGATCTGCGGCGCCGGGCGCTCCAGGGCCACGTCACCGAGGCGTACGACACGGTGCTCCAGCCCCGGGATGGCGGGCTGCGCGATGTTTCGCTCACGATCTTCCCGGTACGGGATGACGCGGGCACGATCGTCGGCGTGTCCACCACCACGCGGGATATTACGCAGCGCCGGCGCGCTGCTTCCGCCCTCGCCGCCAGTGAGCGCCGCTTTCGCGCGGCGTTTGATGAGGCGCCAAACGGCATGGCGCTCGTCGGACTGGATGGCGCCTTCCTCCAGGTCAATCGCGCCGTCTGCGAGATGCTTGGATTTACCGAGCATGAACTGCTCGCATTGCCGCCAAGTGATTTGATGCTTCCGGACGAACTCGAACAGATAGCTATTTCGCGGGAGCGCCAACTTGCCACCGGCGCAGGCACCATCACCCTGGAAACGCGCATGTTGCACCGCGATGGCAGCCCGCGACTGATACGACTCCAGGCTTCGCTGGTACGGGACGATAGCGGGGAGCCTGCCTACTTCATCGTCCAGGCTCAGGACCTCACAGAGGCGGTGGCAGCGCGGGAGAAACTCGTCGCGGCGCGCCAGCAAATGCAGGAGGTGCTGGAGCGGGTTGGCGGCGCATTTATCGCCGTGGACAGTGACTGGCGTATCACGCAGGTCAATGCCGCCGCCGAAGAGCTGATCGGCCTGCCGCGACATGTGCTCCAGGGAAGGGTGTTGCAGGACGTCGTGGACCCGTCGCTCCTGGCGCCACTCCTGGACGCGTTGACCACGACCATGACCGCGCGCCAGCGCACGCAAGTCGCGGAGTTTGCCTACGCTCCCAGGGATGCCTGGTTCACGCTGCGGGCCTATCCCATCGCGGATGGCGTCTCCCTGTTCATCCGGGACATCACCCCCTTGCGGGATCTGGAGCAGGAACTGCGCATTGCCGAGATGCGCTTCCAGACGCTGGTCGAGCACTTGCCCGCCGTCGTGTACATGGTCGCGGACGACGGCGACGAAACGATGATCTATCTCAGCCCCTTCTTCGAGGAGCTGACGGGCTTCTCGCCTGAGCGGGATGCCCCCTTGCGCAACGCCCAGGCCTGGCTGGATCTCATCCACCCGGATGACCGCGAGCGCGTGGTGCACAAGGGGGAGACGTTCGATCACCGAACCAACCAGGTTTTCCTGGAGTACCGCCTGCGCCGGGCGGATGGCTCGTACATCTGGGTCAGTGACACGTACGCGGCGATGGTGGACGACGCCGGGCGGATCATCGCCTGGTTGGGCATCCTCATCGATGTCACTGAAAGCAAGGAAGCCCGGGATGCCGTTGCGCGGCTGGCTTCCATTGTGGAAGCCTCCGATGACGCCATTTTCTTCCGGACCCTGGACGGCATCTTTACCTACTGGAACCCGGCCGCCGAGCGCCTGTATGGCTACACGGCGGACGAGGCCATCGGCCAGTCGCTGACCATGCTGCTGCTGGACAAGAGCGAAACGCTGATCTCTGATCCAGCGGATTTCGATGAGGGGCCAGCGAACCGGTTCATTTCGCGCCACGTGCGCAAGGACGGCGCCCACGTCGATGTGGCCGTGACGGTCTTTCCGGTCTGTGATGCGGAGGGGGAGATGGCCGGCATCTCGGGCATCGTGCGGGATATCTCTGACGTCATCGCAGCCGAGCGGGAGCTGCGGGCGGCGCTGGAAGCGGCGGAAGCGGGGGAGCGGGCGAAGGGGCTGTTTCTGGCGATGATGAGCCACGAACTGCGCACGCCGCTGCAGGCGGTGCTCGGCTACGCCGACTTCCTGCTGGGGGCCGGGCCGGGGGCCTTGAGCGCGGAGCAGCGGGAGGACATCGGCTACATCCACCAGGGGGCGGGCCGCATGGTGCACCTCATCGAGCAGATGCTGGACCTGTCGCGCATGGAAGCGGGGCGGCTGGAGCTGCGACGCGAAGCGGTGGAGCTGCGCGCCGTGCTGGAGCTGGTGCGGCAGGACGTGGCGCCGCAGGCGGAGGGCAAGGGGCTTGAGCTGACGGTGGTCGTGCCGCGCGCGCTGCCAGCGGTGTGGGGGGATGCGGAGCGGGTGCGGCAGATCGTGCTGAACCTGGCGGGGAACGCGGTGAAGTTCACGGACGCGGGAGGGATCACGATCCGGGCGCGGGCCGTGCGGGGGTGGGTGGAGATCGCGGTGCGGGACACGGGGATCGGGCTGGCGCCGGCGGATCTGGCGCACATCTTCGAGGAGTTCCGGCAGGTGGACAGCACGCTGAGCCGGCGGCACGGGGGGGCGGGGCTGGGGCTGGCGATCGCGCAGCGGCTGGCGGCGCAGATGGGCGGGGAGATCGCCGTGGCCAGCACCCCCGGCGCCGGCTCCACCTTCACCCTGCGCCTGCCTGTGGCCACGGAAGCGCAAGAGCAGGCCCGGCCAGAATGCCCACCAGCCTGAGGCAGCCTACTGCTTGCGGTGGACGCGGCCGCCGATGCGCATCCAGACAATCTCCCCCTGGTCATCACGCAGGAACTCCGCGAGTGAGCCGGTGTAGGGCACATCGAGCGCCTTCAGGATGTCCTTGCGCTCGGTCAGGGTGAGGCGAGTCGGTGGAGGCTCCGGGCTCTTTACCTCTGCGAGTGAGCCAGCCTCTGGCCGGGCCTTCAGCCGCAGGGTGTCGCCCTCGAGCGTGAGATCGTACGCGCTGAGAGCAGCCTGGTACTCCCCGGCGTACTCCGCAAGAGCCTCGTTATCCCCGTCGATGGTTGCCAACTCTGGATCAGTGATGTCGAGAAATTCGCGGAGCGCGGCCTTCTGCACCGGGATGATCGACTCCCCGCCGCGCTCGCTGTTCGTGAGCGCCACGAAGGCGAAGTTGCGCTCCGGCGCGATCACCAGCAGCGATTCCTGGTAGATCATGCTCCCGCCGTGGTGCATGAGGCGCACGCCTGCAACATCCTTCGTGAACCAGGAGAGGCCACTGAAGGTATCCACCGCTCCGGGCGTGCGCAGCTCCCGCAGCGCCTCACGCGTTTCACTGCTCAGGATCTCGTTCCCCGCGTCATCCTTGCCGTCCGTCATGAAGCGCGCCCAGCGCAGCAGGTTGTTGACCGTCGAGGAGAGGCCGCCGACGGGGTCAACCGCGCCGACGCCGTACCAGCGCCCGGGTTTAGCCTCGTCCTCCGGCGTGTAGACGGCGCTGAAGCCCATGGCGACCTTGGCCGTAAGGAGGTCGGTCAGGCGGTAGCCCGTGTCCGTCATGCCCAGCGGGTCAAGGAACTCCTGCTTGATCTGCGCGGCGTACGGCTTTCCCCCCACGATCTCCAGCAGCCGCCCGGCGACATAGAAGGCGGCGTTGTTGTAGGACCACAGCTCGCCCAGCGGATACAACTGGGGCATCCAGCGCATGCGCGCCACCGCCAGCTCCAGCGAAGGATTGTCCATCTCGAAGTGGTCGCCAAGCCACCCGGCGTTGTGCGACAGCAGATGGCGGGGCGTGACGCGCTTCGTGGCGTCGGCATCCGCCACCTGGAACTCCGGCAGGTACTTCGTGAGCGGCGCATCCAGGTCCAGCCGCCCCCGTTGCGCCAGCAGTGCGGCCAGGGTCGCGGCAAAAGTCTTGGAGATGGAGCCGATCTGGAAGAGCGTGTCCGCATCGACGCCGAGCGGGGCGCGCGGATCGGTCACCCCCAGGCCCTCGGCCAGGGCTTCACCGTCAGCCAGGATGCCGATGGCCATACCCGGCACATGGCACGCCTCCTGGGAGGCGGCCGCGGTCTCCATGACGTCGGCAAAGCGGGAAACGGCGGACATTACTCAGCTCCTGATGATCGACGATGGATTGCAACGCGGCGGATCATCGCATATGGCAGGCGGGACTTCTGCCCACAGCCTCACAATGCATAGGTTATAATCTGGGGCTTTGGTGTGGGAAGTCGAGTACACAGACCAATTTGGAGAGTGGTACTTGAGTCTTTCTGACGCGGATCAGGAGCGTGTAGTAGCGGCGGTCGAGTTCCTGGAAGAACGTGGTCCGGGATTAGGGAGACCACATGTTGATTCAATTACTGCATCACGGCATTCAAATATGAAGGAACTACGACCACGCGGCGGGCAACTACGTGTCCTGTTCGCATTTGATCCCCGGCGGATAGCGATCTTGCTGCTTGGTGGTGACAAGACTCATCGGTGGAAATCCTGGTATGACGAAGCCATTCCCATGGCTGATACCTTGTACGACGCCCATCTTGAGACGCTACGGAAAGAAGGACGCATTCCATGACTTCTCATCATCCAGTCAGGGATCTGTTCGCACCAGTCAATGCTGATCCTGCACGACGTGAGCGGGTTCAGTCGATCAAGCGGGCTATGAACGATTCTCTCGCGTTGGCACAGTTGCGACAGAGCCAGCGCAAAACCCAGCGTGAGGTTGCCGAGACGCTGGGTGTGTCTCAGGCAAATGTTTCGCGCATTGAGCACGAGGAAGATGTGTACCTGTCCACACTACGGAGTTACGCGGAGGCGTTGGGCGGGAGATTGGAAGTGAACGTCGTCTTCCCTGAGATGACCTATAGGTTCGTTGCTTCTGAAGATCATGAAGGGGACCAAGACTCGTAGAATCGTACATGGCAGAACGTTCCGTGTGATCTCCATCTCAACAGGAGCCAGAGGGAGAGCGTGGTGATAGCGACCACCACACGCCCAGGGCCACTCGCTGCGCCCGCGCGCCATTTCCCGCCCCGCCTGCTCCTTCGGGTGCGGATGATGCCATGTAGTGGGCGGCGTGATGGGCCTAGCTGTCTGCAGCGGGCTGCGACTCTCGGAGCATAGTGACCATCGCTATGGAGAATGCGATGGCGTCGTTGGCCTCGCTGTCCAGATTTCCAGGATAGGGGTTCTTGTAGTCTGCTCTGACCCGGGCATCTCGTAGATTGAAGCCAAGCTGGGCAACAACGTTGCAGTACGGTCCTCGCGAGTCGCGTATGTGCCTCCACACTCGGTCATGTCGGAGTTGCTGGTCTGAAGGGGCGAGTCCTTCTGCCCGCACATACGAAGACGCTGCATGGTAAGCGGCATAGTATGCGCGGCTGATGACTGTACGCTGGCTGGCTTTGTCCGGGCGCTCTTCCAGCAACCAAATGGCAAAATCCGAGAACTCTTCCCATGTGAATGTCATACGATTCTAGGCATAGGCGAGACCGAAAGACAGGTCACCAAGCACTGGGCCGGAGGCGTCGTTCCACCAGGCAGAAAAGAAGGCTAGAAGCTTGTTGCGCGCATCCGGACTGGCTTTCGAGACGATGCGCGCGCCGACGCGAAGCGGCTCAGAGTTGTGCTCATCGATGACATCGAGTAGCACTTGAGTCCCGTCACCAAAGATTGCCACTACATGTGGCAATGCCTCAAGCAGCACTGCTGCCACGTCAGGACGCGTCGCCAATATGGCGAATACAGCAGCTTCATCAGCCGCGTCCACGAAGGTATAGGCCGAGCGGATCGCGGCCAGCACGTCGTGAGACGTTTGAGGCAGTGCCGTAACAAGTGGCTGCTCGGATGGTGAAGGCTGGCGCAAGGCGCACATGATCACGGACTCCTTCGGCAGCATCGCCCGCCTGACCGGGTCATCTCTGAGACGGACAGCGCTGCATTTGCGTCAGTGTACTGACCAGGTGCGAATCCCAGACTGCCCGTGGCTGCCTTCCCGCTGATCAGGAGCAGGCCGTTCCTCCGGCGGCAATCGTCACGACTTCCCCTTGCGCAGATCACTGCAGTTATCAGGCTAGATAGGGATGTTGCAGAAACGCTGGCCTATCCAGCCAGGGAAGCTGGTCTATGTCTCCTGCAACAGAGCGACGATGGCGGCGGAGTTAGCGAGGGCTTTGTCGACTTCAGGGCCAAGATCCTGTGGAAACGGTTTCCGGTAGTCCGCCCAAACGCGAGCATCTCGGAGGGTGAAGCCACGCTGGGAGATTTCCTGGCAGTTAGGCATATTCGAGTCTCGAATCAGCTTCCACACCAGCCAATGGGACAGGTGTTGATCGGGAGGATGGAGCTCCCGATCTCGAACGAGGGCGGACGCTGCATGATAGGCAGCATAGTAGGTGCGGCTAATCGCCGTCCGCTGGCTTGCTTCGTCTCGTCGCTCTGCCGCCAGTTGAACCGCTAGCTCGGCGAACTGTTGCCAGGAAAAGCTCATCGCGGGCAGGACGGGCTAGACGCCAAAGGTCAGTTCCCCAA
>JALYWD010000041.1 GCA_030852885.1 Chloroflexota bacterium
GGGGAGAGGCGCGCGTAGTCGGGGTCATTGTGCGCCCCGAAGGCGTAGATGATGGCTCCCTCTTCATCTGTGGTGTCCGTGCGGTAGCCGCCGAGATCCGCGTTCGCGCCAAAGGCGACTACCTTGCGCAGCCGCTCCGGGTGGCGCAGGGCGAGGTCGATGCCGATGATGCCGCCGTCACTCCAGCCGACGAGGTGTGCCCGCTCGATCCCGAGCAGATCGAGCAGCGCCAGGACATCGTCCGCCAACTGGGCGTACGTGAGCGGCCCTCCGTTGTACGGCGAACGGCCGTGGCCCCGGCTGTCGAGCAGGATCACCTGGTATTTGTCAGCGAGCGCCCGCACCTGGAAGGCCCAGTGCTCGCTGTTGGCATCGCCGCCATGCACCAGCACGACGGGGTCGCCCGTGCCCGTGCCCGTCACGGCGTAGGCGATTTCCGCGCCGTTCAGCGTGGCGTAGTGCCACGCCATCTCTGGTAGAGGCGGCAGCGCTGCCTGCGGGGCAGGCACGGCAGGTGGGCGGGCCACAGCTTCACTGTCGGTCACCGAATACTCTCCAACACGGGAACGGCGCCGGTGATCCCGGCGCCGTTCGTCGCATCTCCCTGACTGGTTGCTAGGCGTCGAGGTAATCAAGCACGATCTGCGTGAACTCCTCGGGCTGCTCGAAGAGCGCAAAGTGGCCCGTCTCCGGCATGATCATCAGTTCCGCATCCGGGATCAGCAGCGCCATCACCTTGGTCTGGTTGAGGTCGATCGCCTCTTCCTGCGCGCCGTCCAGGATCAGGAAGGGCGTGGTGATGGTGGTCAGTTGCTCATCGGTGTAGTTCGGCTGCGTGGCCCACATGTTCCCGATGTTGGCCAGGAACGCATCCCACTTCTCGGGTGCTGGCGAGTTCTGCTGGTACTCCTCCGACGCCCGCTCGATGTAGGCGTTGAAATAGTCGTTCGTGCCGACATCGAGGCGCAGCCCGCTGGGATCGTAGTTCGCGCCGTAGGCCACGACCTTGTTCAGGCGCTCCGGCTCCGTCAGCGCGATCTCCAGCCCGATGATGCCGCCGTCGCTCCAGCCGACAATATCCGCCTTGTCGATCTTCAGGTGATCCATCAGGCCGAGGACGTCGCGCGCCATCTGCTCATAGCTGATCTGCGCGTCATCGAAGGAGGAGTGCCCATGGCCACGGCTGTCCATGGTCACGACTTCGTGCCCGGCCTCGACCAGCGCCGGAATGATGGCGGAGAAGTGGTCGCCATTGGAGAGGCCGCCGTGCAGGAGCAGAATGGGGTTGCCATTCCCCTCGCCGTAGACCTTGTAGTAGATGCTGACGCCGTTGATATCCGCTGTCTGACCCTCGGCCTCCAGGGTGTTCGGCCTGAGCAGATCCTGCGGCGGGGCCAGCGCCTCCGGCGAGGCTTCCGGCGTCGCATCCTGCGCGAAGACGGCCAGCGGACCTATGCCGCCAAGCAGTGCTCCGGAGAGAGCGGCAGTAGACAACAATGTTCGCCTGTTCATGCGAGCGCCTTTCTCGAGAATCCGATCAACATCCGCATCATATCGCGAATCTGCCAGGAGATGGTTGCAGATTAATCAACGGGCGGCGCACTATCACGCACGACCGCGTCGAACTCCAGGCTCTCCGGCTTCCGCAGCCGGAGAATCTCCCGCATACGTGCAATGGAGTCCTCCAGCCGCCTGGGTGTCCAGCCCACAGCCGTGAGGATCTCCCCGGCCTCCTCCAGCCCCGCACGGGCAATGATCCCCTTCTCGTTCAGGGCCCAGGCGCCACGTGAGGCGAGCCGCGCGTGCGCCGAGGCGAGGACCGCGCGCCAGCAACCCGGCCACGCCGGTGGCTTCGCCGCGTTTGGCGTGCTGCTCCGCCACCAGCAGCGAGAACGCCGCCTCGCCATCCCAGCGCGGCGGAGCTGTGCGGCGCAACTCCGCAGTGAAGCCCGGGCGCGGCACGTTGCCCCGCAGCACGGTGCCCAGCGCAAGTTCGCCAGCCAGGGTGTAGGTGGGGAGGCCGGCGATGTGTCCACCCACGCAATCGATCTCGAAGCGCCCGGCGTTCGCTTCGGCGATCCAGTGCTCCACCACATCCAGGTTCCGGTAGAGGAGATCGACGCGCTCGCCATCCACCTCCAGCCAGGCGCCGCCATTGACGATGCGGCCCCAGTCGCCCGGTTCCACCACCTGGCCGGGATAGCCCAGCTCGCGGATGGCATCAGCATCGATGCTGCCCCGGTAGTAGAGGCCGAAATCCCAGTCGCTATCCGAGCGAGCCATGCCACGCGCGCGGGACCCGCCCAGCGTCACCGCTTTCACCCCGGCACGCGGGCCACTCGTTCGACCAGGGTGGTAACGCTCATGGGCCTGCTCCGCTTCTGTGGCTACCGCCGCGCTCCAACCTGCGCTGAAGTGTCGCCCGCGGATGCGGTGGGTGATTGCGGCATTGCGCACGATGCCGAGGCGGCGGAGTCGTGCAACA
>JALYWD010000042.1 GCA_030852885.1 Chloroflexota bacterium
GCTCACGCGGCCCTGCGCGCCAAGCGGGCCGCGGCCAAGGCCGCGGCGGAAGCTGCCGCCGCCGAAGCAGCCGCTGCAGCCGCCGCTGCTGAAACACCGACCCCGTCTGAGTCCTGATCGGCCTCGCAACAGGGAAAGCATGAACGCGCCAGGGCGACAATCGCCCCGGCGCGTTTCCGTGTCGTGTAGCGTTGCTAGCGAGTTGCGGATTCGGCCAGCAAGAGATCGTCTGTCTCTTGCCAGGCCGGGGCATCCCGGCCAAGGTCCACGCTGAAGCGGCGGGCCAGCGCGGCCCGGATACGCTCGTCCTCGATCGCGTCCAGCGCCCTGGTCAGCGTGTGCGCGCAGCGTTCGGCCTCGTCTGCCGCCGCGGCAATGCGCCGGCGATAGATTTCCTCGACATCGCGCCGGGGATAGCGGCGTTCCTTCTCCCAGCCGATGACACTCTGGACGGAGGCTTCAAGCAGCGCCGCAACCTCAGCCTGGCTCAGCCCGGCGCGTTCCCGCTGCTCGCGAAGCCACGGCCCGAATGGCGGCGGCATCTCGACGCGCGTCGGCGTCGGTACTCCGCGGTCTCGTGACATGGCTCCTCCACACTACCTGTACACTGTGCTCTGCTACGAATTGTGCTGATACCTAGTCTAGCAACAGGCCGCGCTGGCTCACAACACCGCCTGGACCCCAGGCCGCCGCTCAACTCCAGGCGGGTTCTGGCATTGGTCGTGCGAGCATGTGATCAGGCGCAGGCTCTACCGGCTTGCAATGCGTTCCCGGCACTCTCCACTGGGCCGGCGCCGCGCAGAACGTGATCGCCAGGAAGCCACACTGCCCGGTCCACTGCATCACTACCATCCACGCATCCTGGCGATCGGTCTCCACCAAGGAAACCACGAGGCAATGCGGTGAGTTACAGCATCCCATCCGTGCAGGAACGGGCGTCAGCGCCCGTCATGCGCCACGTTCCCACAGCGTGGACCCGCCCGCTGCAGTGGCTGACCGCCATCTGTGCCGTGGTCTTTACCGTCGGGTCAGCGTTACAGACGTTCGTCTTTGTCGATGAGGACCTGATTGCTCGATGATCCTGCTGCTCAGCCTGCTCCGCTTCCGCACGCCGTGGGCGTACGCCCGCACGGCCGCCCCGCAGGAGTAGCGGCGCCTTACTCCGCGTGCCCCGTCCTGGCATGAGGCGAGAGGCTGTTCGAAATGCTGTTAGGTCCCGGGGTGCAAATCAGGATGCGGGACGGGCAGTCACCAATAGTCTCTGCCGAATGCGGAAAAGCTCCGTCCCAGACCAGGTAATCCCCCGGGCCCAGCTCCGCCACGAAATCCCCCTGGCGCAGGCGCACATGCCCCTCCAGCACCAGGTGATGCTCCTCGCCAGCGTCGGTCATCAGGCCGGTGTTGGCGCCCGGCAGCATCCTGCCCTCGACCATGCGCAGTCCCCGTGCGTAGCCCCCATCGACCTCTTCCAGTTGCCCGCCCATGGGCAGCGGCTCCAGCCGCCGCTCATCGTGGCGGACCACGCGTGGTGGCGGGGCGGCATCCATCAGCAGCCACGCGATGGGCACATCGAAGGAATCGGCGATCGCCGCCAGCGTCTCCAGGGAGGGGGATGCCTTGTCGGTTTCCACCTGTGAGAGGTAGCCCACGTTCAGCCCGGTCCGCTCACCGAGCTGCGCCAGCGTCAGACCACGATCCGTGCGCAGCTTGCGCACCTGCGCCCCAACCAGTGGGCGGCGCCGCGTCCGTAGTTCTCGAGACACTGCATCCATGTTGTTCTCCGCAAAAAGGATTGACACTAACCACATACAGGCACTAGATTGTCCACAACAACAATATTTGTTGTGGAACAAGCCGATTCAGTGTACCGCTTTTCGGCACGGAGGAAACCCCATGCACCGATCTGGCGCCAATCTCACTGCCCCATGGGGTATCGCGCTCCTGCGTGTGGTGACCGGCATCATCTTCCTGATGCACGGCCAGCAGAAGCTTTTCGAGTTTGGCATTGGCGGCGTGACCGGCATGATGACCGGTCTGGGCGTTCCCGCCCCAGGCCTCATGGCCATCGTCGTCTCCCTGGTTGAGCTCGTTGGCGGCATCGCCCTGATTCTCGGGGCCTTCACCCGCATCGCGGCAATACTCGTCGCCATCGATGTCCTCGTCGCCTTCTTCCTCGTCCACCTGCCAAACGGCTTCTTCGCTTCAAATGGCGGTGTCGAACTGGTTCTGCTCCTGGCCACGGTTGGCGTCACGCTGTTCCTGACCGGCCCCGGGGCCATGGCAGTCGACAGCATGCTCCCGGTGGAGCGGCGGCTCCAGTCCTCCAGACTGTCGCCAGCCTCTCGCTAGACGTCGCCAGGGCTCCCTGCCCTCTTCAGCTCTCGTCGGACCTCTGGGCCGCTCCTGGCCCAGAGG
>JALYWD010000061.1 GCA_030852885.1 Chloroflexota bacterium
CGGTGGCGGTGGCGGCGTCCACATACAGCCGGTCGTAGCTCTCCAGGAGTTGGGCGATGGCACGGTTGCGCTGGTTGGTAGCAATGGCGGAGGCGTAGACCTCGTCGTTCACGGTCAGGGGGCGGCCCGCGAAACGGGAGAGACCGTCCTCAATGAACCGCCACTTCGCTTCAGAGGTCTCGCCAGGGACCAGGCTGCTGGTGGCCAGCGCGCCGGAATTGACCATCGGGTTGGTGCGGTGGCCAGGGCCGATTTCCACGCCCATGATGGAGTTGAAGGGCAGGCCGGTGGCGTTCACACCCAGCCGCTCCCGCGCCTCCTGCGAGCCGCGCGCGTTGCAGACCAGGGCAAACACGAACGGCTTACTTACGCTCATGATGGTGAAGGGGTGTTCGGCGTCCCCGACGACATGGACGCGGCCTGAGACGCTGGCCAGGCAAAGCCCAAACAGGTCACGCGGCACGGCGGCGAGCGCCGGGTAGACGCGGGCGTTTTCGCCTTCGTCGTTGGCAGCGAAGCGCTGGTGGGCGATCTCAAGTTGCTGCCGGATGATTTCGGGGCGCGGCAGGCCGCCCGTGGAGACGAACTGGTCGTCTCCGCCGGGCGGCCCAGGAACAGGCGCGGGTGAGGCGGGCTCCATATGGGTTCAGGCCGGGAGGTTGGCCAGTTCCTCCAGGTAGACGATGGCCGTCTCGATGCCGCGCTGGAAGTTCTCCACGGCGAAATTTTCGTTCGTGCCGTGCAGGCCATCGGTGTCCAGGCCATAGCCCATCATCACTACCGGCACCTGCATGAGGCGGATGATGTCCGCCACGATGGGAATGCTGCCTCCCCCCCGCGTAAACACAGGGCGAGCACCCCAGGCCGTCTCGTAGGCGCGGGCAGCGGCCTGCATTTCCGGGATGGTGAAGTCGATCAGGGCGGGCTCGCCGGTGGTGAGCAGCTCCACGCGCACGGTGACTGTATCGGGCGCGATGCTGGCGACGTAGTCCCGGATTTGCTCGTAGACCCGGTGCGGGTCCTGGTTGCCGACCAGGCGGCAACTGACCTTGGCCATGGCGGTGGCCGGGATGATGGTCTTGGGGCCGGGGCCGGTCCAGCCGCTGAGCAGCCCGTTGATTTCCAGGGTGGGGCGGGCCGAGACGCGCTCGCGGATGGTGAAGTCGGCCTCGCCCCACGGGGCCGGGGAGCCGGTGGCGCTGAGCAACTGCTCCTCGCTCATGTCCGTCTTGGCGATCTCGGCGCGCTCGACATCGGTCAGCGGCACGACATCGTCGTAGAAGCCGGGCACGGCGATGCTGTGATCGGCGTTGTGCATTTGCGAGAGGATTTCCACCAGCGCCAGCGCGGGGTTGTGAACGGCGCTGCCGAAGAAGCCGCTGTGCAGGTCGTCGTTGGGGCCGGTGACGTGGATTTCGAGGTAGGTCATGCCGCGCAGGCTGTGCATGATTGAGGGTTCCTCGATGCTGGGCATGGAGGAATCGCTGATGACCACCACGTCGGCCTTGAGCAGGTCGAGATGCGCTGCAATGAAGGGACCCAGGTTGGGGGAGGCGACTTCCTCCTCGCCCTCCAGCAGGAACTTCACGTTAACTGGGGGCCCGTCGCCTGTTTGCAGGTAGCTCTCCAGCGCCTTGGCGTGGATGTAGAGCTGACCCTTGTCATCCGTCGCGCCGCGGGCAAAGATCCGACCGTCAATGATCACCGGCTCGAAGGGCGGCGTATCCCAGCCATCTTCCACGGCGGCGGGCACCACATCGTAGTGGCCGTAGACGAGCACGGTCGGCTTGTCCGGGCCCGCGCCCAGCCATTCACCGTAGACGACCGGGTGCCCGGCGGTGGGCATGATGGCCACGTTCTGCGCGCCAATAGCGGCGAGGCTGGCGGCCAGCCAATCGGCGGCGGCGCGGATATCGCCGGCGTGGGCGGGGTCGGCACTCATGCTTGGGATGCGCAGCAACTCGAAGAGCTCTGAGACAAAGCGCTCGCCGTGCTGGCGCGAATAGGCGCGTGCTGCGTCACTGACCTGGGACATGATTGTCCTTCCCTCCAACTTCACCGGCTGCGTAAGTAACCGATCTGTGCGCGCGCCAGCCGGCCATCGGCGCTGCGACAGCCAGTCTGGCCGTCAGCAGATACGGATAGTCCAGGTGGCGCAAACGCCATCTGTCAAGCATGCAAATTGTGCTGTGCTGTCTGGAAGGGCAGCCCGAGGCACAGACCCAGCAGCCGAGATTTCTAAACGACCGGTTCGCAGCATCGCGGCCCCCGATCATTCGTATCGAGTCTGGCAGGCGCCATGGCCACACCGGTGGTGTGCTGCGTCTCCTGCATCTGGCGTGAGCAGCGCCGCGCAAGTCACGCGAAGGCGTTGCACGCACATCGACACACGTGGCGCGGAGTAAGGCTGAGGCACAGTAGCGCCCGCGACGCACACGATAGCAGGATACGCATCATGTGGCCAGCGCACATTTTAACTTTTTATTCATGTTCGAGCGCGCGTGAGTGTCACGCTGACGGTGGCCGGAGATGGCTTGGGGCAGCATCGGCGCAGGGAGTGGCAGCCGCTACGCTTGTGGCGCAAGGATGCATATGGTTGCCGGGGGCGCATGACGACCCGGTTCGACATGGGTGCTGAAAATGCAGACAACGCCCGCTGACTGGCTGAAGGATCTGCGTGACCTGCTGGAGGGCTCGCTGTCGACGGCGGCGCAGGAGTCGGCGGGGTTTGCGCGGGATGCGCTGTCGGCGCTGGTCTCACTGGCATGGATCGCTTTTGTCGTGGTGCTGGCTATCTGGCTGGGCCGTAAGGTTCGCGCCTGGATGGTGCAGCGGGCACGCGCGGCCTGGCCGGCCAACCCATATCGGGCCACACTGATCGACCAGGTGCTCCTGGTGAGCATGGTCGTCGTGGCGGTGCTGTTTGCTTTTCGTGTCATCGGCGTTCCCGCGAACTCGTTGGTGACGGGAATCGGCATCTTTCTCGGCGCGCTCTCCATTGCTCTGCAGGATGTCCTGAAAAACCTGGTGGCGGGGATGTACCTCCTGGTGGAGCAGCCCTTCAAACACGGGGACCGGCTGGTGCTGCCAGATGACCAAGGTGTGGACGGCTGGGTGGAGAACGTGCGCATGCGAGTGACGGAAGTGCGCAACCCGCAGCGCGAGCTGCTGCTGGTGCCGAACTACCTGATTTTCTCCAAAACGGTCATCAATCGCACGGAGCTGGCCCCATATTCGTTGCAGATCACGATGCAGATGATCGCCGCCGAACCGGAAGATGTGGAGGGGGAGATCCGGGCTGCGCTGCTTGAGGTCACGGGGCCGGGCTACACCCCGCCGTTTGTGGAGTTGACGGCCACCGGCCCGCTGGGGGCTTCGGCCACGATCCAGATCTGGTTCGCGTTCAGCAGCGAGGTGCGCCAGGACGTGATCGCCGCGCTGCACCGGCGCTTCCCGGAGGCATTCCTGCTGGTAGACCGGGGGTAGGGTAAGTTGGGCGGAACCCTCCACTCCCAGGCCCACAGGCCGACCCCCTACGCCGTCAGTCTGATGCCGTGGAGGAGCATGCCGAGACCCACCGCCGCCAGGACGATGATCTTCAACCAGACGAGATTGCGCTGCATCCAGTCGCCGCCGGCTTCCAGGCGGGCGGTCGCGCCAGCACCGCCGAAGAGATAGATGAGGAGCGGGGCCAGCACGCCGAGGGAACTGGCCAGCAGGAAGATGCCTGCGGCTGCCAGGACACCGGACAGGCCCAGGCTGGCGTTGCTGATGAGCGCCACGGCGGCGGCCAGCAGCACGACGTTGCGCAGGCTGGCCACGGAGAGGGTGGCGCCGACCCCGAAGATACGGCCACCGCTGCCATTGGCGATGAGGGCGGCCCAACGAGGCTCGGCGCTGAGATCGAGCTCGCGCGCGCGATCCTGGAGCGAGAGGAACGCCGCCGCCAGAAGGAGGCCACCCAGCAGGAACCAGGACCAGGCGGGGAGCCAGGCGCTGGCGCCCATGAGGCGGCGCAGGCCTTCCATGATAATGAGGGAGGGCAGAATGACCAGCAGCAGCAGCCCGGTGACCCAGCCAGCCAGGAAAAGCACCCCAGTGCGCGAGTTGCGGGTGCGGGTCAGGATGAGAATGATGGCGATGACGGCGGCAGGGTTGAGCGCGATACCGGTGCCGAGCAGGAACAGATCAATCAGCGGGACGTTCATCGCCGCCTGACCGATCGTTGGTTACTGGCTTCGCGCGTCGCATCCATGATGGCGCGAATCATCGCATCCGGGGCGCTCTGGCGCAGGAGAGGTGTACCGGGCGAGCGGCACGACGTTCGCCCGGTACAACGTGATGCAGCCGCTGCCGAGTCGCGGAGCAGGCTCGCTAGCTTGCCCCGCCTTCACCGCCCGAGCCGCCTGCGCCTCCCTGGCCAATGCCACCAGCTCCGCCCGCGCCACCGGTCGCCGTGCTGTCGCTGTCGCTGTCGGCATCGTTCTTTGCTGTCACGTCAATACTGACGTCGCCGACTGCACGGCCAGGCAGCCGGGTCTCGTCGCCGCCAGATGCTGAGGCGAGTACAAGCGCATCCTCCCCGGAGGACAGCGAGGTGGCCGAGTCGGTACTCACGTCACCGACGATAACGGAGACCCCACCGTCCGTGGTATCGCCGATCGTCACCGCGTGACCGGTGTTCTCGCCGGTGGCAATGTCCCCCACGGCAAGCTCGGAATCGGCGGTGGCAGTGACCTCTCCACCGTTGGCCGCCTCGATCTGTGAGGAGTCGGCGCTCACTCCAGCTGGAATCAGCATCAACGCCAGGGCAACTCCCAGGCTCACACCACTAACCGGTCTCAGCCAGCGCATGTCATCGATATGGCGGGGCATACAGGGTCCTTTTTGCGAACGTGCGGGGAACCACAACCGGGATTATCACAGACTTCAGGACCAGTTTTCGATGAACACGACCGCCCCCGCCTGCACCATGCTGGCAGACGGGGGCAGGTTCATCGGACGTTCCTAGGAGCGTCCGCCATTTCGCTTGTTGCGCTTGTTCTTGTTGCGGTTGTTCGCGCGCGATCCGGCGTCAGCATCACCGCCGGCGCCGCCAGCCGCGCCTTCCCCAACACCGCCTACGGCCCCGGTACCACCCACGCCGCCGGGGCCGCCGGTGTTGCCGGTGTTGCCCGTGCCGCCGTCAGCGCCGGGGCCGCCGGTGCCGCCGGTGGGATTGCCGGGCCCACCGGTGCCACCGGTGCCACCCTGGCCACCCGTGCCGCCCTCACCACCGGTGCCGCCAGCACCGCCATCGCCGCCAGCACCGCCATCGCCACCAGTTCCCGCACCACCGGTGGCCCCGGCGCCGCCATTGGCATTCGCCTTCGATTTGGCGCGCTGCTTCTGGCCGCGACCCCCGCCGCCACGGCGCTTAGCCAGACCTTCGGTAGAGGTCGTCCCCAGACCGCCTACGACCAGGCCCAGCGCCGCCAGACCGGCGAGCAACGAGCGTCGTGAGGATCGGGTCGCCGGCGCACCGCTTGCCGACTGCTGATCAACCTCTATCGTTGTTTCCCGTACCACGAACGTTTCCCCCTTCGACCTGTGCAAATGAAAGCGACTGGCCGTTGCCAGCGTGTCACTTGCGCCAATGTGATCCTATCCGACGGAATTTTGGCAGCCATGGCACCAACGCATACCATTGCAGGTACGAACGTGCTTATCATATGTATTGTTCATAAAACATCATGCATTATTCATCTAGTGGTAGCTGTGGATCGTTCCATTGCGACCGTTATCCGGGTGGCAGCCACGTAGGTGACTCAACACGCGGGGGGTCGTAGCAGGCCGAACAGGCCCCCGCCACACGCAACGTTGCTCCAGCCCGCTGTGGCACATCGTTGCGTGTGTGAGACAGGCAAGATAGATGCTGCGCCCGCAGGGCAGGCAACCGAACGCACCGAAAGCCATGTATGTGCTGGCCCCGCTTCGGGTTCTTGCGGGCACGAGGCGGAGATGGGCGGGGATGGTGTCTGCGCAGCACCCGCCGGGATTCGCTTCCATTCACTGGCATTGCGCATGCGTAACCACGGCGTCCGTCACGATCAGGGTTGACGTGAAGAGTGGGGCATATGGCAAGGGTGCTTCTGGTCATCGCGATCGCGCTCGGTGTGGGGGTGCTGAGTTACGGCGCGGCCTACATGCGCTCCGGCGATCAACGGGTGCAGGAATCCGCTGAACGCCTGGACGATATTGTCGCCAAGAGCCCAGACCTGGAGCTGACGCACGTGTGGTACGAAGAACCGATCAATGTTGGCGTTGCTGCCGCTACGATCACCTTGGCATTCGGTGGCTTCGCCCTCATGCTGGAGCACGCCCGATCAGACAAACCTGCGTAGCCTGGTGGGATGCGGTCGCCAACAGTCCCCCTGGCTCCGGCCCGGGTGATTCCATCCCTCACGTCCTGAAAGGCCTGTCATGAGCGTTGCCGTCGAGCACGAATCACTCGTCACCTGTCCGGCGTGTGGGGGCGAGCGCCTGGAGCCGATGCCGGCGTTCTCCTGCCTGCTGGCGTACACCTGTCCGGCGTGTGGCGAGCTCCTGCGCCCGGTCGCGGGGGATTGCTGCATCTTCTGCACCTACGGCTCTGTGCCGTGTCCGCCGGTCCAGATGCGGAGGCGGGGCGAGGGCTAAAGGCAGGCCACGATCCCCGGGATGGTTGCTTTACCCAATCAGAAGGGTTTGGCGCATCAGGCGATCTGTGAACGGTTAGTGTTCGTTGCCTGAACGGCGGATCGGCCACGAACGCGGTCGCAACGGCCCACTGCCTGGCCGGTGCACCGTAGCCGGGAGCCAGGACCAGGCCGGTTGCTGGCGGCCAGGTGCACGCGCGTTTGTGGCATCGGCCACCCGGCGCTCGGGGTGTGGCGCTCGGTCTTCCCGGCATCCGGGAGCGTCACGAACACGACGAGGCCCTGGCGCAGGGAGCCACAGTCGTGGTGGCCCTGCGC
>JALYWD010000089.1 GCA_030852885.1 Chloroflexota bacterium
TCCCGGCCTTCACGTTCTGCACCGACAATGCCGCCATGGTGGCCGGAGCCGCCGCCTGGGTCGTCCGCCGTGGCAACCAGTCCGGCTGGGAAATGGACGTGCATCCAAGGCTGGCGCTGGTCTAGCCAGAGACGCTCCCCGGCAAACATGGCAAGATGCTGCGAGTAACCAATCCTGACCTGTGCCCCGCCAGGCACGGGCGAGTGACCATGGAAAGGGTCTTCCACGTGACCGATCCGCAGCTACAGGTCTTTGCCGACGTGGCAGTGGCCATCGCCCTCGATGCCGGCGCCATTCTGCGCAGCCGCTTCGGGGAGCCGCATGACATCAGCTTCAAGGGCCCGCTCGACCTGGTAACAGAAGCAGACAAGGCGGCAGAATCGCTCATTGCCGCGCGCTTGCGCTCCGCCTTCCCGGATCACGATCTCCTCGGCGAGGAAGGTAGCCGCAGCGAGAATGCTGGCGCGCGCTTCCGCTGGGTCATTGATCCGTTGGACGGCACCACGAACTTCGCGCATAACCTGCCGACCTTCGCCGTCTCGATTGCCGTGGAGGACGCCGGGCAGCCGGTGGCCGGGGTGATCTACGATCCGATGCGGAACGAACTCTTTCGGGCCATCAAGGGCGGCGGCGCCTCGCTGAATGGCGAACCGATACGCGTTTCACGGACTGAACACGTCAATTCAGCAATCCTTGTGACCGGTTTTTCTTACACGCGGGAGAAACGCCGGCGCCAGGCCCTGGCGTGGAGTGCCATGCTGGAGCGTGCCCGGGCGCTGCGCCAGACAGGGTCTGCCGCCCTGAACCTTTGCTATGTGGCGGCAGGACGGCTCGACGGCTATTGGGAGCGTGGCATTCAGCCCTGGGATGTCTCGGCCGGCGCTTTGCTTGTTTCAGAAGCTGGTGGCCAACTTTCCAATCGCGAAGGCGGCCCGTTCAACGCACACGAGCGGGTCGTCATCGCCACCAACGGACTGTTGCACCAGGAACTGATTGCAATCCTGGGTGAATTCCCCGACGAATAGTCCGTTTGCAATTCAGGCGCATTCGCCAAACTGCACTTCGGCGCGCATCGGCTATGATGGCCCCGCCCAGGGTGGCGCGGCGATGCCTCCGTGGAGCGACGTGTGCGGTTTCACGCGCCGCCCCTGAACGGGAGGAAGATCAATGAAGCTCGTAATCGCCATTGTGCAGGATGAAGACACGTCGGCACTCACCGAAGCCCTGATTGCCGCGGGGCACCGGTTTACCAAGGTGAGTACCACCGGGTCCTTCCTGCGCACCGGAAACACCAGTCTGCTCATCGGCGTCCAGGACGACCAGGTTGCGCCGGTGCAGGCAATCCTGCGCCGTACCTGCCGCAGGCGGACGCAGGTCGCTGTGCCGTACTCTCCCGCGCTGGAGCCGGGTCTCCTGTATATGCCGGAGAATTTCGAGGTCGAAGTCGGCGGCGCGGTGGTGTTCGTGATCGACGTGGAGCGCTTCGAGCGTCTCTAACTTGAGTTAGCACACGCGGACACAGCGCTCGCACGATGCGCTGTGAGGCGTTGTGCGCCAGGAAAGGAACCTGCATGACCGGCTCGCCCGCTGCGCGAGTCAACCGCGACGAGATCGTTGCGCTTGCCAGCCGCCTCATTGCCACGCCGAGCACCAGTGGCGAAGAACGCGCCGTCATGGACGATGTTGTGGCGTGGTGCGCCGAGCAGGGCATCGCCTGCGAGGTCGTCTCGCTCGATCCGGCGCGCCCCAACGTCATCGTCACGCTGGGGGATGGCAACGCTGGCCCAACTATCGTCATGAACGGGCACCTGGACACCGTGCCCGTCTCCGATGAGAGTTCCTGGCAGTCGCCACCGTTCGTCCCCACGCTCAGCGCCGACGGCAGCAAGCTGGTCGGGCGGGGCTCCTCGGACATGAAGAGCGCGGTCGCGGTCATGCTCTACGTGATGCAACTGCTGAAGGACACGCCGCTCAAGGGCCGCGTACAGGTGCACGTCGTCAGCGACGAGGAGGTGGGCGGCAAGTTCGGCACCATCTTTGTCCTGGATGAAGTTGCCGCAGGCCGTCTGCCTCGCCCGGATTATTGCCTGATCGGGGAGAAGAGCGACCTGAAGGTCCGCAACGCTGAGCGCGGTCTGCTCGCGGTTAATGTCACTGTCCATGGCCGGGCTTCGCACACCGCGGCCGCCCGCGCCACCGGTGTCAACGCCATCATGCTGGCGGCCAAGGCAATCCTGGAACTCGAGAAGGATATCGACAAGTTCCACCCGGCCATCGGCAAGCCGGTGATCAGCATCAACACGATCCAGGCTGGCGTGGCGCACAACGTCGTGCCTGGCGAAGCGATATTCACTATC
>JALYWD010000132.1 GCA_030852885.1 Chloroflexota bacterium
CCCGCCGCTTGCTGGATGGTCACGAAGCGATACCCCTGGGCGGTGAGATCGTCGATAATCCACGGCAGGGCCGTGGCAGTTGCCCAGGTGCTGTTCTGCGAATCCAGGTGCAGTTCGAAAATTGCACCGTCAAAGGCGCCGCCAACAACCCGGCTGTAGATCGCGTCGGCAGTCGCATCCGGGCTCCAGTCCCCGGAAGTCACGCTCCAGCCGACGATGACCTGGCCCAGCGCGTTCGCGATGGAATGCACGCGCCAGTCACTGGCGCTGGCAAATGGCGTGAACCACGGCGACGGGTAGTACCCAAGCGCATTGCCAACCGCGTTGACGCCGGCCTGGATGTCCCAGGAGATATCATCGTCGGAGCGCAGGGTCAGTTCTGGTGGGTTATACCCGTGCGTACCAACCGGGTGCCCGTACGAGGCAATCGCCTGCACCAGCCCCGGGTTCTGGTCCGCCAGCCAGCCCATCACGAACATCGACTGGCTGAGGCCGTAGGCGCTCAACGTGTCAAGGATGCCATACGCAGGTTCATACCCCGAGCCGACGTTGAACATGAACGAAACGTTCCCACAGCCCGGGACACCAGCCGACAGATCGTACGCATCATCGGCTCGCGCCGAGGGTCCCAGCCGTGAGGCGCCAAATGCCGGAGAGAGGGCGAGTCCACCCAACGCGGCGGCTCCGCGCAGGAGAGAACGGCGGTCAAGAGAGTACATTGCAGAACTCCAGGCACGGTCAGACACGCCCTGACCACGCCAATCGCGGTTCCATCGTGAGCATGTAGTCTGCGCCGCCGCTGCGGCGGTGGCGAACGGGAAGTTCATGGTACCCAACTCCGAAGCCTGTGAGGCAACGAAACGATACGCTTGCCGACACTTGCCATCTACCGTATAAGTCCATTCAAACCATCTCGCCGGTTGCAGTGCCGCAACGGCCGGAGCGCCATGATGCGGACACCCCGCAGGAGGACACCATGTCAGCAGCAGAGGTTGCTGGGGCCGTGGAACTCGACCACGATGCCCTGCTCGGCATGTACGAGCGGATGATGGAAATTCGGGTATTCGAGGATATGGCGGGGAAGAACTTCGCCGCTGGCCTCATTCCCGGTTTCGTTCATCTCTACGCGGGCGAAGAAGCCGTAGCCGTCGGCATTTGCTCGCAACTCAGCGACACTGACTTCATCACGTCCAACCACCGCGGCCACGGGCACTGTATTGCCAAGGGTGTCGAGATCCCAGGCATGGTCGCCGAGCTGATGGGCAAGAGCACCGGTGTCTGCAAGGGCAAGGGCGGTTCGATGCACATCGCTGATGTCGAGAAGGGGATGCTGGGCGCGAACGGCATCGTTGGCGGCGGCCTGCCTCTGGCCTGCGGCGCGGCGCTTACCGCCAAGACCCTGGGCACCGGCGGCGTTGCCGTCTGCTTCTTCGGGGATGGCGCCTCAAACCAGGGCACCTTCCACGAGTCGTTGAACCTGGCGGCCATCTGGGATCTGCCAGTCATCTTTGTGTGCGAGAACAACGGCTATGCTGAAGCGACGCCGTTCCACTACCACTGCGCGACGAGCGACATCGCCAACCGGGCCGGCTCCTATGAAATTCCGGGCGTCGTGGTCGATGGCCTCGATGTCTTCGCCGTCTACGAGGCCGCCCACGAAGCGATCGCCCGCGCCAGGCGCGGCGAAGGCCCAACACTGATCGAGGCCAAGACCTACCGGTTCTATGGCCACTTCCAGGGCGACCAGGTGACCTACCGCACCACGGAGGAGTTGGAGACCTTCAAGCAGCGCGACCCCATCGTCTCACTGCGCACTGCGCTCATCGAGCGCGGCGTTGCCAGCGCCGAAGAGTTGGACACCATCGACGCCCGGGTGCACCAGGCGCTGGACGATGCCTGGGATGCCGCCAAGGCTGCGCCATTCCCGGCGCCCGAAGAGGCACTGACCGACGTCTACGTAAGCTACTAGGCCAGCCGAGGCGACGACGCCACCAAAGGAGCAACGGATCTCATGGTTGCTGCAACAGCCACCCGCACCATGACCTACCAGCAGGCGATCAACGAAGCCCTGCGCATCGCCATGCGCGAAGACCCAACTGTCATCCTCATGGGTGAGGACATCGCCGGCGGCGCAGCGGTCGACCACCTGATCTACGAGGACGCCTGGGGTGGTCCCATGGGCGTGACCAAGGGCCTCGTTCAGGAGTTCGGGCGCAACCGGGTACTGGACACGCCGATCACCGAAGCGGGCTTCATCGGCGCGGCGGTCGGCGCGGCCGCCACCGGCCTCCGCCCAGTGGCCGAGTTGATGTTCGTCGACTTCTTCGGCTGCTGCATGGACCAGATCTACGATCAGGGCGCCAAGCTGCGCTACATGTTCGGCGGTAAGGCCACCTGCCCGGTCACCATCCGCACCCAGATCGGCGCGGGCGTGAGTGCCGCGGGGCAGCACTCCGGCTGCCACTACTCGGTGTTCGCACACATGCCGGGCATCAAGTGCGTGATCCCATCGACGCCGGCGGACGCCAAGGGCCTGCTCCTGAGCTCCATCCGGGACGATGATCTGGTCATGTTCTTTGAGAACAAGGTGCTCTACGGCACGAAGGGCGAGGTGCCCGAGGGCGACGAGGGCATCCCCCTGGGCGTTGCGGACATCAAGCGAGCCGGAGATGACGTCACGATCGTGGCCCTCTCCCGCATGGTGCAGCAATCGCTGGCCGCTGCCGAGATCCTGGCCGCCGAGGGCATCGAAGTCGAGATCATCGACCCACGCACCATCTCACCGCTGGACGAAGGCACGATCCTCGAATCCGTGGCCCGCACCCATCGGCTGGTCATCGTTGACGAGGACAACCCACGCTGCAGCGCCGCGGCGGATATTGCGGCGCTGGTCGCTGACAAGGGCTTCGATACACTCGATGCCCCGATCAAGATGGTGACGGCGCCGCACACGCCGGTACCCTTCAGCCCGCCGATGGAGGCGTTCTACATCCCGAGTCCCGAGCGCATCGCGGACGTTGTGCGAGAGATCGTTTAGTCACCAGCGCAATTCAGGAGCGCCACGATGCCAACAATCGTCACCATGCCGAAGTGGGGCCTGACCATGAAGTCCGGCACGATCACCGGCTGGTCCCACCAGGAAGGCGACGCCGTCAGCGAAGGCTCGCCCCTCCTGACTGTTGAAACCGAGAAGGCCGTCGACGACGTGGAAGCGCCCGCGAGCGGCGTTCTGCGAAAGATCGTGGCGGATACCGGCGCGGAAGTGCCGGTGATGGGCGCCCTTGCCGTCATTGTCGCGCCAGGCGAAGACCTGAGCGATGATGATCTGGCTGCCCTCCTGGCATCGTCTGGTCCGGCGGCAGCTTCCAGTGGCGCAGCCGCTGGAGCACGGCCGACTCGGGAGCGCCGGCAGGCGGCGACCGCTGCGGGGGGGCGCGTCAGCGCCTCACCCGCAGCGCGCAAGCTGGCGGCGGAACTCGGCATCGACCTGGCGACGGTCGAGGCGTCTGGTCCCAATGGCCGTGTCACGAGCGAAGACGTTGAACGGGCGGCGGCAAGCGCTGCCGTTGCTGCCGCAGCCCCGCGTGTGGAAACGGTGACGCTGGACAACGGGACGGAGATCAACGCGCTGGTTGCAGGCGCTAGCGACGCGCCAGCAACGCTCGTCTTCATCCACGGCCTGGGCGGTGCGCAGTCCACCTGGGCCGCCGTCCTTGGAAACTTCGCTGAGAACTCACGCGTGGTGGCGCTCGACCTGCCGGGACATGGCGCAAGCAGCAAGCCCTCCCCTGACGAGGGGGGTGACTATTCCGTGCCAGCGCTCGCCGCAGCCGTTGGCGAAGTCATCGAGAAGCTCGATCTCGCACCTGCTGTCGTCATCGGGCATTCGCTGGGTGGTGCAACCGCGCTCGATCTGGCGCTCTCCCGGCCGAAGCTGGTACGCGGCCTGGTGCTGATCGACAGTGCGGGACTGGGCGCAGAGGTGAGCGGAGACCTGCTTGATCGCATCGAGGCAAAGCCGTCGCGAGAGGAGGCGCAGAAGCTGCTCGACCTCTTCTTCGCCGACAAGCGCTTTGTCCTCGATCGCGGCATCGACGACATGTATGCGAGCCGCACCGCACCGGGCGCCGATGCTGCCGTGAAAGCCGCCGCCAACGCGGCGTTCAGCCGCGACGGACAGTCAATTCGCTACGACGAGCGGCTGGGTGAGCTGACGCAGCCGCTCCTGATCGTCTGGGGTGAGCAGGACGCGGTGCTGCCCGCCGCGCAGGGCGTTGCGGCCGCGCAGGCTGTGCCGCACGCGTGGTTCGAACTCCTGGAAGGCGTTGGTCACGTGCCGCAGATCGAGGCCAGCGAGGAGTTTTCCAACACTGTGAAACGGTGGCTCGCAAGGCTCCCGGCAGCGTGACAGAGAGCGCACTCGTCGGCATCATCGCCAACCCGGCGTCGGGCAAGGATATCCGTCGCCTCGTCGCGCATGGATCCGCGTTCGACAACAACGAAAAGATCAATATCGTGCGCCGCGTCCTGCTCGGGCTGGACGCGGCAGGCGTCTCGCGCGTGGCCCATTTGCCCGACGAGTACGGCATCGTGCAACGGGCTGCGCACGCGGCCAAACCGAAGCTCCAGTTGTCCCCGCTCCAGATGCCGGTCATTGCCAACGCCACAGACTCAACAGAGGCAGCGCAACGGCTGCGGGACGCCGGAGCTGCCGTCATCATCACCCTGGGCGGGGATGGGACGAACCGGGTGGTAGCCAAGGGGTGCGGCGACGTTCCCTTGCTTCCCATCTCGACCGGTACGAACAACGTGTTTCCGCGCATGATCGAGGGCACGCTCGCGGGACTCGCGGCAGGGCTGGTGGCTACCGGGGTCGCCACCAACCGTCCTGAGGGCCCCACGGTGATCCGCCGCTTGCCCCAATTGGACATCCTGATCAATGGCGAGTTTCGCGACATTGCGTTGATCGATGCTGTCACCTCTACGCAGTCGTGGATTGGGGCTCGCGCGATTTGGGAGCCGACGCACTTGCGCGAAGTCGCGCTCTCCCGCCTCATTCCAGCCGCCATCGGGGTGGCAAGCCTGGGAAGCCCCCTGTTTCCTGATGAGTGCGGCACGTGCAACGGTGCATTCATCAGGATCGGCAAGCCCGAAGACGCCGCATCCACCATCACGGTGCCCATTGCGCCCGGACTGATACGGCAGATTCCCGTGAGAGACGCGCAGCTTATGCATCCCGGCGAGGTTATTGCGTTCGCACCCGGCCCCTGCACAATCGCGCTGGATGGCGAGCGAGAGATTGAGGTGCGGGACGACAAGTCCTCCCTGGCCGTGCGTCTGCAACCGAAGGGACCTCGCGTCATCGATGTCGAAGCAGTCCTCACCCTCGGTGCTTCGCTCGGGGCGTTTCGCTCGTACCCGGAAGCATGACGAATCGCAAGCTGGTGAGTCACCGCCCACCAGCAACCCGGCCGCATTGAGCAGCCACGGGCTCTCTGCCAAAGGGTGATTTGCGGTCCTACCCCACCATGCGAGTTTTCAATCGCAACTAGCCAATTGGTGGCCGCTGGCTGGACCACGGTTGGGCGCGCTCGAACGCGCGTGATGCACGCAGCACGGCGGGATCATCCCGCCACCGCCCGACAATCTGCAAGCCTATCGGTAGCCCCTGTCGATCAAAGCCAACAGGCAGTGTCGCGGCTGGCTGACCTGTGATGTTGAACGGGAACGTAAATGGGGTCCAGTCGAGCGGGGCAATCGTCTGGCGATGCCAGTTGTCTGGCTCATCCAGGCCAGCCGTGAACGCGGTTGATGGCATGGACGGCGTGACCAGCAGGTCATAGTTACGCATGAACTCGCGCATCCCTGTGTAGTAGGTGTTGCGCCGCTGCTGGGCATTCGCCAGTTCGCCGGCAGTCAGTTCTCCAGTGCGCTGCACCGTGTCCAGGAGCCCCTGGTCGATCAAGTCACCGACTTGCTCCAGCCGGCCGTGAAAGTAGCCGGCCATGGCGCCCGCCCAGAGCTTGTCCAGGATATCCGCCGGATCCGGCAAGCCCGGATCAACTTCAACGACTTCGGCGCCAAGGCTGGCCAGGGTCTTCACGCCCTCATTGACCGCCTGCAGGACATCGTCGTCGACGTCGACATAGCCAAGCGTCGGTGAATAGGCAATGCGCAAGCCAGCGATTCCATCGTTGAGTCCCTGCAGGTAGTCGACGCCGCTGGACCAGGACAGGCGGTCTCTCGCGTCGCCGCCGGCAATCGCGTTCAGCATCAGTGCAGCGTCGGTCACCGTGCGCGTCATCGGCCCGAGGTGCGACAGATCGCCGACCGCGCTCGGCGGGTACTGCGGAACCAACCCGAACGACTGCTTCAGTCCGTAGATCCCGCAAAAGGCCGCCGGAATCCGGATAGACCCGGCTCCGTCACTCCCTTGTGCGAGCGGCCCGAGCCCAGTTGCGACCGCCGCCGCGGCGCCTCCGCTGGACCCTCCCGCCGTGCGATCGAGCTTCCAGGGGTTGTAGGTCGGGCCGAAGACGCGGTTGCCAGAGTCCCCCTTCCACCCCAGTTCCGGTGTGTTGGTCTTGCCCAGGATCACGCCGCCTGCCGCGTACAGGCGCTCGACGACCGGCGGATCCTCGTCTGGCACCCAATCCGGGTCGACCAGCGATCCACGCGCGGTGCGGATACCTCGCGTTGGTGTCAGGTCCTTGATCGAGAACGGCACGCCGGCGAGCGGCCCAGCCTCGCCCACCGCGTAGGCGGCCTCGGCCGCGCGCGCACCCGTCAACGCCTGGTCCGCGCTGACGGTCGTGTAGGCGTTGACAGTGGGATTGACCCGGTCGATGCGCGACAGAATCGCTTCGGTGACCTCAACCGGAGACAGCGTGCGCGCTCGGTACGCCGCCACCAGGTCCTCAGCGGAAAGAAAGGCGACATCGTCAGACATCAGCACTCCTCGATGGGCTCCCTGGCCCGGTTCAAATCATTTCTCAGGGCCGATCATATCCGCTCCGGTCCCTTCACGTCGCAGCCATCCAATCGACGCGTTCTGGCCGGTCCCTTGCCGTGAGTCTCCTTGGGATATGTCGCGCCGCGAATCGCGATTGCCGCCCGTTGTCCGCTACACTCTCAGGGCCTTACGTGTTCAGGCTCATCGGCTGCAACGGCAAGGACTTTCTCGCGTGCTCCGACGGCGGACGCTCCTGCGATCCCTGGCGGCTTTTCCGCTGTGGCAGCGCATGCCGCTTTCGGCTCGCGCTGCCTCACGTCCGCACATCATCGTAATCTTGCTCGACGACCTCGACGCAGGTTCCGTCGCCTATATGCCGATTACGCAGAAGCGCATCTTTTCCGAGGGCGTCACCTTCAATCAGTTCTTCGCCACCACACCACTCTGTGGCCCGTCACGCGCAACCCTGCTCACCGGTCTCTACGCACACAACCACGGCGTCCTGCGCAACACGGGTGAAAGCGCGGGCTTTCGCGCCTTTCGCGCGTTCGGCGGGGAAACCGTGGCCACCGCGCTCCAGCGGGCCGGCTACCGGACCGCGCTGATCGGCAAGTTCATGAATGGTTACCCCGTCTCGAACGAGCCGGATGACGAGTGGCCGCCGGGTTGGGATACCTGGATGGCAGGGGCTGACCACGCCGCGTACGAAGGGGAGAACTACGAACTCAACGAGAATGGCGTCGTGTCGAAATATGGGAAGTCACGAGCCGACTACCTGACGGAGGTCATCGCGCAACATGCGGTGTCGTTCCTCGCCGATACCTTGCCTGCCCAACCAACGTTTCTGTTCTTCACTCCTTACGCTCCCCATGCGCCGTCGCTCCCCGCACGGGAGGATCGCGGCTCGTTCGCTGGCGCGGAGGCTCCGCGTGGCGGCTCGTTCAATGAACGTCGCGTCAAAAAGAAGCCGCGCTGGGTGCGGGGGTCTCCGTTGCTGACGGAGAGTCGAATTGGCAAGATCGACGAGAACTATCGCGACCGTCTGGAGACACTCCAGGCGGCAGACCGTGCTATAGGAGCCCTGCTCGATACCGTAGAGGCAAGCGGGGCCAGCGACAGCACCTACGTGTTCTTTCTTTCGGACAACGGATATTTTCTGGGCGAGCACCGGCAGCCTCACGGCAAGGATGCGCCCTACGATGCCGCCGCCCTTGTTCCACTAGCCATACTTGGCCCCGATCTCCCAGCCGGCGCCACCGTCAACTCCATAACGGGGAACACGGATATCACTCCGACCATTCTTGACCTGGCGGGAGTTGCACCTACGTCCGAGCCTGACGGGCGGTCGCTGCTGCCGATGATTCGTGGCGACAGCAATGCGGAGCGGCGCTATCTGCTACTGGAGGGTTTTGGGAAAGAGACTGAGGGGCACGAAGCCGGGGAGACCACGACACCGCCCTTCACGGCGCTGCGAGGAACAGGACTCCTGTACACCGAGTACGACACGCAAGAACGTGAGCTCTACGACAAACGGCGGGACCCTGCCGAACTCGACAACCGCGTCGCAGATGTCAGCAAGGATTTGGTGCGCCGCTATCGCGAACTACTCGAGGAACTGGCCACATGCTCGGGCGCAACGTGCCGGCAGCTTGAAGACGCCCCGCTTGCCCCGAAGGAGCGAAAACGCTTGCGCCACCACGGGAAGGGCCGGCGGCGCAAGCGCTTCGTAAACGGCTAGCTGTTCTCTTTCGAGTGCTTCTGTGGGTCGATCACCGTTTTGATCCAGGCGCCAGTGGAAACCGCCACCTCTTCGAGAGACTTGATTGCCGACTTCAACTCAGGTTCTGACTGCGTATAGGTTGCCTGTGCCCCGGCCTTGACGTCGGCAGCGACACCGCGAGCCATGCCCAGGAGCTCCTGGAGTGACTCTTTGAGCTGTCCGGTTGTCTCTTCAGCCTTCACGCGCTCCTCCCCGCCAATACCCGCCTTCTGTTCATCGAGAGACGTGGCAAATGATGCGCGCAGGCGCGCCGCCGTTTCCTCGAGACGGGAAAGATCGGCCCGGAGCCGTTGCGCCGCGGCCTCTTCCCCAGGATTGCCATCGACAGGCTTGCCTACCGCGCCCCGCAGTTCGTTGACTGAGCCGCGAAGCTTATCCACCAGTTCGTCCCAACTGCCATCTTTCTCGCTCAAGAGACTCTCTCCTTTGTGCTCGACCGCATGTGCCCCGGCCCTGAGCCCGCTGCCTCGCACCTGGGCAACTACCAAAGCAACGACGAACGCTGTCCAGGTGATCCCTGAAACGCCGAGGACAGGCGTCGGTTTGGACTAGGCTTACCGGAAAGCGCGTTCGAATGCAAGATGAGGATCACCGCGAATGCATACGTTCGAAACCCGGTGTGTCCACGCCGGCGAGGCTCCAGATCCCACTACCGGGGCCCACGGCGTCCCCATCTACCAGAACGTCACCTATGCCTTCGAGACGTTCGGCCAGGTAGAGGCGATGCGTTCCGGCGAGCGTCCGCACTTCTCCTACTCTCCGCGTGGCAACCCGACGGTGCGCTGTCTTGAGGCAAAGATCGCCAACCTGGAGGGCGCTGAGGCAACTGTGGCCCTCAACTCAGGGATGGCCGCAATCTCAGGCGCCATCCTGGCAGTTGTGGGGAACGGCGGGCACATCGTGGCGTCGGATCACGTCTATGACCTGACGCACGACTTGCTGCGAGATGAATTGCCGCGATTCGGCGCTGCCGCGACCTTCGTGGACATTAACGACGCGTCCGCCATCGCAAGCGCCATAACCCCGGAAACCCGCGCCATCTACGCCGAACCGGTATCGAACCCGCTGCTGCGCGTGACAGACATCGAGATGGTGGCTGGCGTTGCCCGCGAGCATGGTCTCCCACTCATCGTGGACAACACCTTCCTCTCTCCGGCAATCCTGAGACCTCTGGAACACGGCGCGACCGTGGTCATCCACAGCGCCACCAAATACCTCTCGGGCAATGGGCAGGTACAGGGCGGCGTCGTATCGGGCCCGCGGGACGTCGTTCAGCGCGTGATCAATCAGATGCAAATTCTGGGCACCGCCATGCCCGCATTTTCTGCCTGGCTCATCCTGGCCGGAAGCCACACACTCGCCCTGCGCATGGCGCGCCACAGCGAGAATGCGCAGTCCCTGGCCGAACTCCTGGTTGCGCACCCGGCGGTCGCGGAAGTCAACTATCCCGGTCTCGCCTGTCACCCACGCCACGATGTGGCAGTTGGCCTGTTCGGCGATAGTGGCTTCGGCGGTATGGTCTCGTTCAGGTTGCGCCGCCCGGAGGACCAGGGTCCTTTTCTGAACCAGTTGCAACTCTTCACTATCGCCGTCAGCCTGGGCGATACTAGCTCGCTCGCCTGGCCGTGGGCAAACAGTGACCTCATCCGTATCTCGGCCGGGCTGGAGGCGCCCCGTGACCTGGTCCAGGATGTCCGGGCCGCCCTTGACGCACTACCTGAGTCCTGACGGCCTAACGCATCCGGTCCCGGTCACGCAGGAGTTCCGCCACCTGTCGCTCGAGGCGAGCTACCTTGCCCTCCAGCTCGTCGACCCGCTCCCGCAGCGGGTTGACCTCGCGCTCCACAAACTGGCGCGCACCTTCCTTCACTCCCTGGTTCACCTGAGTTGCGGCCTGCTTCAGTGCCTCGCGGGCCAGGGGATTCTTCAACATGTGACACACTCCTTGATGAGAATGCGAATGTCCCTATCCTGTCAATAGGGACCCTAGCGTCTTAATGATGCACAGATCGTCAATTGCCGCGCTACGGCCAGCCACGGTAGGAT
>JALYWD010000153.1 GCA_030852885.1 Chloroflexota bacterium
GAGGCGAAGGTGATCACGTCCCGCGTCGGGTCGTCCTCCGGGGCGCGGGAGAGCGTATCGGGCGCGGTGGCGCGGTCGCGCAGGATCTCCTGCATCAGGGTGGCGTCGAGGTGGCCGCGGTTCACCGCCAGCAGCTCGATCATGCGCCCCTCGCGAATGCACGAGTTTTCGCGCGGGCCTTCACCGTAGCGCTCCTCCGCCAGCAGGCTCGATGCGACGTAGTGGTTGGCGTGGGCAATGAAGCCGAGGCCAGGGTGAAGCCGGGCGGAGCGGGTGGGCGTGGTCTCCAGGTCGGCCGCATTGCCCTGCGTATCGAGCAGGACCATGTTGCGGGACGACGCGCGCGGCACACTCTCGATGGCAGCGATGGCCGCGTCAACCGTGTCGTGCGTCAAGGCCAGGCGGGAGAGCAGGTAGCGCGGGAAGCCGATGCGCCAGCCATCGCAGGTCAGGAAGTTGGCGAACACCCCGAGCCCGTTGCCGTTGATCCCGATGTAGGAGACCTGCCCGGCCGGGGTGAGCATCAGCACCGGCGGGTGGTCGTCGCTGACGATCTCGATCACCACACCGAGGTGGCGGTAAAACGTGGGCAGGTCCGCGTTCTGCCCGATCAGTGGTGAGCCGTTGCTGGTCTGCTCGGCGAGGATGGCGAAGGTGGTGCACTCGTCGCCGATCTCCTCGTAGAGGCCGGCGGTGTTCGCCAGTTCAGCGCGCAGTTGCAGCAGGTACGCCTCCGCCAGGCTCAGCCCCGCGCCCTCCGCCACGCCCACGATCTCCTCATCCAGGAAGGGCGCGTGCTCCTGCACGAAGGGGCGGTAGCGCAGCGCGGCGGCCAGCGCCTGCGCCGTGCCCACCCCGCTCTGCGTGCCCAGCCGCGTCACGGCCAGGTCGCGGTGCTGCCAGATCAGGTCTCGCGTGGCCTCGCCGAACTGCCGCCCGATCTCGCGGTGCGTGCCGGCGAAGCGGTACGCGGGGAAGGTAGCGCCGTCAATCAATCCAGATGCTCCAGTGCCAAACGACAGATTGCGGCATTATCGCCCGCCCGCCATAGGTCGTGACCCGGAAGGTTGTGCGGACTCCACAACCCGGCTGACTCCATCATGGTTCGAGGGAAGAGGCAGACATGCCGGATGAGGACGGCCTGCTCCTTCGTCCACCCTCGGGTGTCGTCCTGAGCGACGTCGCAGGACCTCGTTCCCCGGCCACCCAGGTTTGAGGTGGCGTCCACCATCGCTTGTCATCTCGACGCAGGAGGGATCTCGTTCCCCACCAACGCGGTACGAGGTGTCATCCCCTCACAGGTGTCATCTCGAGCGGGGTCGAGAGATCTCGGCCTGGCCCACTGCCGCGCAACGATGCCTACACTCAAGAGTCGAGGTGACTTTGCGCCCGCACGGTCGAGGGACGAGATCCCTCCTGCGTCGGGATGACAAGTAAAGGTGGACGGATGCCTCGCATCGACGCGGCTTTTGACGCCGAGATCTCTCGACCCCGCTCGAGATGACACCTGTGGTGGGTGGTGGAAGGTGGCACGTTGAAGGCGAGAAGTCGAACGAGTGTCTTTCATTCGTCAGGACGACATTGAAGCGCTGGCTCTTACACACCCTGGCGCGCACGCTTGCCCCACCGCTGTAGACAGCATCCCCGTGCAGCCTTACCATCACGCGGCGCGGCGCTGGCGCAGCAGCCAGCCAGAACAGGGTTCACCGGTACCGAACAGGGGGAAGACGTGCAGATCACCGCCGTTCGCTTGCGGCAACTCACTGGCATTCTGGAGCACGATGGTCCGTACTGGGAAGAGCGCCTGCAGCGCCCCATCGATGTCTACCCCGAGTACAAGACCCAGCGCGCGCGGCCTGGCTTCTGGATGCCGCAGCCGATTGATGATTACACCTCGCGCGTCCTCTCCGTCTTCCTGGAACTGGAGACCGATGAGGGGATCACCGGCATTGGCGGCCCGATCCCGCATGAGGTGGCCTACATCATCGACCGCGAGTTCCGCAGCCTGCTGATGGGCGCGGACCCCCTGGCCATCGAGCGGCTGTGGGACATCATGTACCGGGAGGCCGTCCACGGTCGCAAGGGCGCGACCATGATGGCCATCAGCGCCATCGACTGCGCGCTGTGGGACCTCAAGGGGCGCTACCTCAACCAGCCGATCTACCGCCTCCTGGGCGGCCCGGTGCGCACCGATGCCCCCGCCTACGCCAGCATGCTCGGCTACAGCATCGATCTGGAGAAGGCATACCAGCGCACGCAGGAGAAGGTGGCCGAGGGCTACACCGGCCTCAAGTGGTTCCCGCTCTACGGCCCCACCGATGGCCGCGAGGGGATGCGCAAGAACCTGGCGCTGGCGGAAACGCTGCGCGAGGCGGCCGGACAGGATGTCGACATCATGCTCGATGCCTGGATGAGCTGGAACAAGCCGTACACGCTGGAGTTCGCGCGGAACGTGGCGCACCTCGGCATCAAGTGGATCGAGGAGCCGGTGATGCCAGACAAGATCCAGCTTTGCGCTGAGATCAACGCCCGCTCCGTGGTGCCCATCGCCACCGGCGAGCACGAGTACACGCGCTGGGGCCAGAAGGAGCTGCTGGACGCGGGCGCGAGTGAGTACCTGCAGGCAGACACCTACTGGGCGGGCGGCCTCTCCGAGATGGTGAAGATCACCACCCTGGCCTCCACCTACGATATTCCCGTTATTGCCCACGGACACTCGGTACCGAGTAATGTCCACCTCACCCTCTCGCTGCCAGAATTGCTGGCGCCGATGGTCGAGTACCTGGTGAAGTGGAACACGCTGCTGCAGTTCTTCTGGGAGGAGCCGGTGGTGCCGGTGAATGGCCGCATCACCGTTTCGGACAAGCCCGGCTTCGGCATGAACTTCGATATGAGCAAGGTCGAGACGGACGAGGAACTCTCCTGGGAGGGCGGCACCAACATGGCCGGCAGCATCCAGGACCGCGAAGAGGTCGAGACCGCTCAGTAAGTAACTGTGCGGGAACGGCCAGGAAAGGATCACTCTCATGCGTGGCAATCATGTGCGGCGGCGGCTGAAGGCGGGCGAGCCGTCCATTGGCACCTGGCTCTCTCTGCCCTCCCCCGAGGCGGCGGAGTACTGCAGCCAGCTCGGCTTCGACTGGCTGACCATCGACGCCGAGCACAACCCGATCGATATCCGCACCCTCGCCCAGATGTTCGCGGCGATGGCCGCCACGAACACCGCGCCGATGGTGCGCATCCCGTGGAACTCCGGGGAGAACTTCAAGCGCGTGCTGGATGCCGGCGCCTGGGGCGTGGTGGTGCCGATGGTGCGCACCCGCGAGGAAGCGGAACTGGCGGTCGCCTCCGCCCGCTACTACCCGGACGGTGACCGCAGCGTCGGAGGCGGCCGCGCCGCGATGTCCTTCGGCACCACGGGTGAGCATTACCTGCGCCACGCCAACAACGAGATCCTGGTCGTGCTCCAGATCGAGCACATCACCGGTGTCGAAAACGCCGACGCCATCCTGAGCGTGCCGGGCGTCGATGCCTGTTTCATCGGCCCGAACGACCTGGCCGCCTCGATGGGTATCGGCCTCGGCGTGCCGCTGGAGAGCGACAACCCGGCGCTGGTCGAGGCGATCTTCGAGATCCGCGACGCCTGCGTCCGCAACGGCGTGGCCCCGGGCGTCCACACCTCCGGCGCGGCCGGCGCGAACCAGCGCATCGAGGAAGGCTTCCAGTTCCTGGCCCTCGCCAGCGAGCTGAAGTACATGCTCAGCGGCCTGCGCGACGACATCAACCAGCTCAACTGGCGCGCCGCCGACGCGGTCGGCATCGACGAGGCGGTGGGCGACGCGGTGGTGCGGTACTAGGGGAAATCGCTAAACGAACCATTTTTCCGAT
>JALYWD010000155.1 GCA_030852885.1 Chloroflexota bacterium
CGCGTGGAGACGCCCGTTGGTACGCGCTGGGCGCTCATGGCATCGGTGATGGAGGACCGCTCCCTGCGCTACTGGCTTGCCAGCGATCCGCTGGGGCCGTACCACGTGCCGCCCGGTGGCGACATCCTGGCCCCCGCAGGGCACTACGCCGCCCGTGCCACGCGCTGGCAAGAGCGCGATCTGCTCTGCGCCTGGCATCAGCCACGGCTGCACCAGGGGTGGCTGTCCACGCCGCGGACGGTGGACTGGCTGGAGGCGCGAAACCCGTTTGGCAAGCACCTGGCGCCCCCGTTGGAGATCGTGCCGCGCGCGGACGGCAGCCTTGCCCTGCGCTCGTTCACCGGGTGGCAGGCCTACGAGGGCGTGGCGTGGCGCCCAGCCCCGGCAGACTGGTCTCTGCGTGCATCGGCCACCACGCGCATGGCCTTCGCGGCCCCGCCAGCCCACAACTACCAGGTGCGCGGAGAGTTAAGGCTGGATGCCGCGCGCGGCGGACTGGCTTTCCGTGTGGGCGAGGACGAGAGCAGCGGACTCTTCATCGAACTCAGCCCGGAGAGCCGCACGGTAACGCTCCAGCGCTGGGGCACCCGGCAGCGGGACATGGGCGCGGCGCTTGGCCTGACGTACGACGTGCTCCAGCAAGCGGAACTCCATGAACCGCTCCGCGCCGGTGACCCGGTTGCGTTTACCCTGCTCAATGTCGGGCCGTACGTGGAGTTTTCGGTCAATGACGAGATCATCCTCGCCACGATGACAGGCCGCCCGGTGAGTGGCGCGTGCGGTGTGTGGGTGGAAGACGGCGAACTCCACGCGGCCAACGTGCAATGGGTGGCGATGCGGCAACCAGCGCCGATACCCCCAGCGCCAGCAAGGTGACGCGGGGAACGCAGGAGACAGGAGCAAAAATCAGGATGACGGAGACCAGTACGCCGCCACGTCGCGCGGGCGATGCCTTGCAGCGGGTCAGGGACGCCAAAGCGTGGATCTTCGATATGGATGGCGTGCTCTACGTCGGCACAAACGTCCTGCCCGGCACGAACGAATTGCTGGACGCCCTCGCCCTGCGCGAGCGGCAGGTGATGATGGCCACCAACAACTCGATGGCGACACCCGAGGCCTACGAGCGCAAGCTGGCTGCGATGGGCATGCATGTCCCGGCCGATGCAGTCCTCACTTCCGCCACCGCCACGCGCGATTACCTGCTGCGCACGTTGCCCGCTGATTCCGGCATCTTCGTGATCGGGATGCCGGCGCTGCGTGAGCAACTCTTCGATGGCACCCCATTCCACCCGGTGCAGTTTGGTGAGGAAGACCCGGCGGCGCTGGTGATCGGCCTCGACCTCAACTTCACCTACGACAAGCTCAAGCAGGGCATGCAGGCCCTGCAGAGCGGCGCGCTGTTCATCGCCACCAATGCGGACACCACCTTACCGACCGAGAACGGCCTGGTGCCGGGCGCGGGCAGCATCGTGGCGGCCCTGGCCGCCGCGAGCGGGCGCAAGCCGATCGTGATCGGGAAGCCGGAAACGCCGATGCTGGAGGACGCCATGATGCGCATGGGCGTCAGCCCCAGCGAGACGGTGATGATCGGGGATCGCCTGGACACCGATATCCTGGCCGGCTACCGCGCCGGCGCCAACACGGTGCTGGTCCTGACCGGCGTCTCCACGCGCGACGACCTGATCATGGCTGACGCCTTGCCAGACCTGATTGTGTCCGACCTGCCGTCGCTGGTCGCGGCGCTCACGCGAGAGGATTGACCCGCATGCTCGATGCCCAGGCGACAGCCGTGCTGGACCGGCTCTACGCTGAGGATGCCGCCCAGCGCGCCGCGGGGCTGCCCTCGTCGCAGCGCACGCGCAACGTGGACCGCGAGAGCGGCGATTGGCTAAACCTGCTGGTCCGCGCGACGGGCGCGAGGAACATCCTGGAGATCGGATCTTCCAACGCCGTCTCCACCATCCTGCTGGCCGACGCCGCCCGCGCCAATGGCGGCCGCGTCACCGGCACCGAGATCATCCCGGAGCGAGCCGCCGAAGCGAACCGCAACCTGGCGGAGGCGGGCCTCGCGGATGTGGCGACGGTGATCGCCGGGAACGCCCAGGACACCATCGCCGAACTGGACGGCCCGTTCGACCTTGTCTTCATCGATGCCGAGAAGGACGATTACTCCGCGCACCTGCTCGCCATCGTGGATCGCGTGCGGCCGGGCGGCCTGATCCTGGCGGACAACGTGGTTTCGCACGATGTCTCGGCCTACCAGACCCTGGTGCGGG
>JALYWD010000164.1 GCA_030852885.1 Chloroflexota bacterium
CGATGTCAGGCGGCCTTGCACTCACCAGCAGATGGCGCGGCGCCGGGTTGGGCATCGTGGTCGGGCGCGGGGATGGCGGGGCTCGGCTTACGGCGCAGGAAGGCGACGCTGCCGATGGCGCCGATGACCAACCAGGAGACCGCGTAGAAGACCCAGGCCGATTGCGGCGCTTCCCGGATCAGGTACGCGTAGAGGAAGGCCTGCGGGGCGACGCCAATGGCCGTGGCCAGGAGGAAGGGTCCAAACCTGATCGACGTCAACCCCGCGCCGTAGGAGATGACGTCAAATGAGACTCCGGGCACAAGGCGGAGGAGCAGCACGCCACGCGCGCCCCAGCGGCTGAACCAGGTGTCCGCCGCCACCAGACCGAAGCGGCCGGCCAACGCCTCCGCTGGCCCGCGCCCCAGGGCTCGTGAGATGCCGAAACAGAGCGCGGCGGCCAGGGTTTGCCCGGCAACGGTGAGCAATCCACCGCCAACGACGCCGAAGGCCAGGCCGTTGGCGAACGCCACGAAAATAGCCGGGATCGGCGCAGCCACCGCCTGCAAGACCATCAGGAAGAGTGAGGCGATGGGCGCCCAGACACCGAAGCTCAGCAGGTAGTCGCCCACGGCGTGGCCATCGCCACTGCCGAGAACGGCCAGGGCGCGGGCGGTTTCCGCCTGGATCTCCGCGCTGGAGAGATACGCTGCCGCCACGACCGCGCCCAAACCCAGCACGATGCCGAGTTGCACGCGGCGCACCACGCTGGTGTCTATGGTGCGGGCCAGCCGGCTGGGGTGTGTCATGGGGGAGGTCCTCTTCATGCTGGCAACGCGGACACCAGCCGCCGGAACGATGCTGCCAGCACGATAGAGGGGGAATGTGGAGAGCACGTGAACGAGGTGCGAACGAGCGGTGGACAGGACGGAGATCAGCAGCGCTTGAGGCGGAAGACCGTAATGCGGGCCGCCAGGTTGGGGATCTCATCGGCGGGAAGGGAACCGCCGTGCAACCTGGTCACCGTCGCGCTCATTTCCGGGTGGCCCAGCAGCGCGATCCGCTCCTGCAAGGTGAGTTCGGTCAGGGAGACATGCTCGTCCATCCGGCCGCGGCAAAGCAGGCCGCGGCCAGCCGCGCGCGCGTCCTGCACCCATTTGCCAGGGTGAAGGTCGGCCGTCACGTAGCGCTCCCCCTCCACGCTCCGCACCATCACCAGGGTCGAGTCAGCGATGCCTGTGCGCTGCCCGGGCACCACCAGCACATGGCGGGCCCCGGCCACGAAGCCTAGCCGCTGCAGGGCCATCTGCACGGCGTCCAGCCAGCGACCAGGGCCCGGGCGGGAATGGCTGGATGAGGCCGCGTACATGCTTTCGGTCATTGCACGTTCCTTTCAAGAATGGCAGGGTCGTAATCTGGGTGGGCGCGGACACTGGGCCGCTAGTTCAGCGGCAGCGTGAAGCTCAGCACCGTCCCCTTGCCGGGGACACTGTCAGCGCGGATCTGCCCACCGTGGGTTTCAATCAGGCCGCGCGCGATGGCGAGTCCCAACCCGCTGCCGCCGGAATCGGCGGACTTCCAGAAGCGGTCGAAAACGTGGGGCAGCGCCTCGGCGGGGATTCCCTTGCCGGTGTCCGCCACCCGGAACAGGACAGCGTTCCCCTCCGGCCGCACCTCGAGGCGGATTGTGCCGCCGCGCGGCGTGTGGCGCAGGGCATTGTCCAGCAGGTTGTCCAGCACCTGGCGAATGCGCACCGGGTCGATGTCCAGCGCCGGCACCGGCTGTGCCTCGACGCGGAAGGTCACCCCGGCGGCGTCCGCGCGCGGCGCAAAGCCGTAGCGAATCTCCACCATCAGGTCCGCCACATCGGTGCGCTCCCGGTGCAGGCGAAGGGCGCCCGTATCAGCCAGCGAGAGCGTGCGCAGATCATCCAGCAGGCGGGCCATCAGCGCCGTGGCATCAAGCACCGTTTCCAGGTGCGTATCGTCACGCGGGTAAACGCCGTCCAGCATCCCCTCGGTGTTACCCCTGATCACGGAGAGCGGCGTCCGCAGTTCGTGCGCGACATCAGCGAAGAGGTTGCGGCGCTGCGTCTCGTGGGTTTCCAGGCGGGTGGTCATGGCGTTGAAGGTCTCCACCAATTTGCCCACATCGCCGTTCGCCTTCGTCTCGACGCGCACGGCGTAGTCCCCATCCGCCACGCGCTCGGCAGCGGACATCACTTCGGCTATCGGAGCGGCGGTGCGACCCACTGTGCGTCCCACATAGGCCAGCGAGACCACCATGATGATGACCATGAAGAACCACCAGGGGGGACCACCGCCGCTATGCCGCCCTCCCCCATCGCTGAAGATAGCGCCGAGGATGCTCGCGGTGATCATGAGCGCCAGGATGGCGCCAAAGAAGCACCCCACCTTGCGCAGGAAGCTGCGTGGCTTCCGCCCGGGTGGGCGGCGCGGTGGCCATGGTTCATCTTCCGGCCACCAGTGGGGGCGCTCTCCTGGCCGCCAGTGGCTGTGCCAGTCACTGTGCCACGGGCTGTGCCAGGGGCCATGCCAGGGCGCTGGGGCGGGACCCGATGGCCGCGCCGGAGCTGGCGGAGTGAATGGCGGCGTCACAGGCTGGGGAACGGGCTCACCGATGCCTGAATGACCGTCACTCCAACCCAGCGAGCCCTCACCCCAACCCCTCTCCCGGTGCGCGGGAGAGGGGCTTTTTGGTTCCGGGCGTGCCGGCTCTGGGGGGAACGGCGTTTGCTGGGAGTTCATGCGTCCGCGAAGCGATAGCCCACGCCGTAGACCGTGCGCACGTAGCGGGGCTCGCCGGGTTCCGGCTCGATCTTGCGGCGCAGGTTCTTGATGTGAGCGTCAATCGCCCGCTCGTAGGATTCGAAGGCGACGCCGTGCAGGACATCGAGCAACTGCCCTCGCGTGAAGACGCGGCCCGGCTCGCGCGCCATCGCCAGCAGGAGCTGGAACTCGCTGGCGGTCAGTTCCACCGGGTGGCCGTTGATCGTCACCCGCATGCGTGGGACGTCGATCTCCAGGTCCGCCACGCGAATGAGATCACCCGGCTCATCGTGGCTGTCGATGCGCCGGAAGAGCGCCCGCACGCGGGCCACCAACTCCTTGGGGCTGAACGGCTTGACGACGTAGTCGTCCGCGCCCAGCTCCAGGCCGACGATGCGGTCCGCCTCGTCACCCCGCGCGGTCACGACCACGATGGGGACATCCGAGGTGCGGCGCAGCTCCCGGGTGACATCCAGGCCGTCCCGTCCGGGGAGCCCGAGATCGAGCACCACCAGGTCTGGCCGGGCCAGGCGCGCACTCTGCAGCGCGGTGTCGCCGTCTGTCGCCACGCTGACGGTGAAACCAGCGGCCTGCAGATAGTCGCGGATGACCCGCGCAATCTCCGGCTCGTCTTCAACTACAAGGATGCTCTTCATGCTCGTAACCGGATGAACGATGCGGCGGGGGAGAACCCCCACGCCGCGATCGCTGAAGACCTGTGCGGTCACCTTACCACTGCTCGGGCTGAGACTCGGTCTGTCCAGAGGCGCCAGTTGCGCCAGCCGTGCTGCCCGAGGCTCCGGCGCTGCCTGTCGGACCCTGCGGCGCTGTGTTCGCCTCTGCCGGGCGATTCACGTTCGTCCAGTAGTCAGCCGCGGGCGGCGGCGGCGGCGTGGACGGACCACCTGCGGGTGGCGAGTAGGGCGGTGGCGGAGCCATCGTGCCAGCCTGGTGATTGAAGCCCTCATGTGCCTGGCGGTGCCAGTCATCGAAGAATCCGCGCGGGCCACGGAACTGCTGATCCTGGCCGTACCGCTGTGCCCACTGTGCCTGCTGCTGGTCCCACTGCGCGCGCTGCTCCGGGCTCATGAAGGCGCGGGGATCGGGGCCCTGCTGTTGCATCGTTGCGGGCGGGCCATACCGTCCACCACCGGGGCCAAATCCGCCACGGCCGTTGTGCCGGTCAAAGGACCCCTTCTTCCAGAAGAAGTACAGGATGCCGCCGATGATGAGCAGCCCCCACGGGAATCCGCCTCCCATGTAATGCATATGTCCACCCTTTCCACTCGCGAGCAGTCCATCCATGAACCCATCGCGATACGTGCTGTTCAGGAGCCAGATCGCTCCGATGATGGCGCCACCGATGATGAGTGGCTTCTTGTTCCCCGATCCTGGACCGTGTTGCACTGTCGTGCTCCTTTCGACCTCGGCAGTTCTGCATCAGTACTTCTGCCATCTGGAAACCAGTCTGCGTCCGAAATGTGGAGACGCCGTGAAGAGGACGGGGAAAGATGTGGGAGGTCTGCCCTCTGCCACCTGGCAGAGCCAACCCCGCAACGCAATCTGACACCGCGAATCTGCCCCCTGTGTGATGTGCCTGGGCAGGGTCCACGCGCAAGATGTGAGGGTGCCGGAAGCGCCGGCATGGCCGAGACGAAAGCCGCACGGAAGGACCCAGCACCATGTCACTCCAGAAAATCGTGCGGCGGCTCCTGCGCACGCTCCTTCGCCCCACTGCGCCCTCCCGGCGCGTGCGGCGGGAGCCTCGTCTCGATGCCAGCTCTGCGGCGCGCCCGGTGTATCGCCTGATCTAGCGCAGGCAGCCGCGACTCGAGCACCAGGGAGACAACCACGCGATGACCGGAATGCATTTCGATTCGTTCACGCGGCAGCTTGGCCGCCGCCGCGCGCTGCAGGCGCTGGGCGCTGCCGCCGTCGCCACCGCCAGCGGGCTGACGCTCGCCGGCGCGAAGCGTGACAACAACAACAAGAAGAAGAACAAGCAGCAGCAGAAGAAGCGGGAGAAGCTGCAAAAGCGCATCGACCAGGAATCCCTGGCGCTGTGTGCTGGCCAGGTTGCGCAGTGCATTCCCCTGATTACTGCGGGGTGTGGCGACGATGCCGAATGCCTGGCGAACGGGCAGACCTGCTGCCAGGAACTTGCCGACTGCGACTTCACCGGGCTGATTGCCTGTTTCGCGCAGCAGAACAACACGTAGGCATCAACCATTGACCACGCGCGGCGAGACGGCCGCGCGGAGGGGAGCATTGTCATGAACGACAGCCTGATCCAGATCCTGAGCCGGGGCGTAGTGGACGCCGAAGCTCGCGGCAACAAGGGCAAGCGCAAGCGAAAGAAGAAGAACGGCAACAACGAAGCCATTCAGCAGCAGATCCAGGCCCGCTGCGTCAGCCAGATTCCCGGCTGCGAAGCGCTGGCGAACGACTCGTGTGGCGATAACGCCGCGTGCAAAGCGGCCATCAGGATCTGCTGCCAGGCCCTGGCAACCTGCGAATTCACAGAGTTCTTCACCTGCACGAACGCCGCCCTGAGCCCGGCCTGATTACTTCCACTACGGGCATACCTTGGCAGAGCGCACCATCTGTGCGGTGCGCTCGCACCTCGCGGCGGGGCGTCCGGGCCGGTCTCTGCCAAATGACAGAGGGACCCGCCACCGCCATTTCTGCCACCTGGGTGATGTGTCCTGGCCCGCCATCCCGCATGATGGGAATGTGCCGGGAACACCGGCGCCGACGGACGAGGGCCGCGCGAGCACACCCGACCAGCGCCTTGCACCCACTCGCGCGGTGACCCGGCTGTTCACTCATCTCCTGCCCGCAACTGACCAGGAGTGAACAGCCGGAGCCTCGTCACGGAACCACACTCCACCACGGCCTAACGCTGGCAGAGCGCACCACGATGTCGCGGTGCGCTCTAGGCGAGTGGCTGAGCTACTACGGCCCACGTCGCTCTGCAGGCGTTACACCGTCCAGTGAGCCAGCAATTTGCTGATGTCCCAGTTTTCGTGGATAGCGTCATGGGGAATCAGCGCGTACTGCCACGGCTTGCCCCCGTATGTAGCCGCGTGGTTCGAGGCGTGCATGCACCACTCCACCGCAGCCGTGCGCTTTGCCAGGACGATGGGATCATCCATCTGGTTGCGGGCCTTGATTTCGATCATGACGACACGGTCATTGAGTTCAGCCACGAAATCGGGCTGATAGGAACGGTATTGGTGCCCGTCCCGATACTCGATCTGGAACTGTCGGGTAGCTGGCCTAAACCACTTCTCGGCATCGCGATCCAGAACGACCGCCAAGATCCGCTCGGTGTCCGAATCGAACTTCTGCACCGGGAAGAGGCAGCGCTGGAAGCCATCGAACAACAGTGCACCCATGTTGGACTTGTC
>JALYWD010000167.1 GCA_030852885.1 Chloroflexota bacterium
ACGCTCCACACGCAAAAAGGCAGCAGGGCGCGGTGTGTCCTGGCGTCTCCACCAGGTCGCACGACGGAGATCGCCTGCTCAGGAGAACCGTTTGACCATGCACGCCGCCCACTCGCACGTGTCGCCCTGGGCGAAGTCGCAGGGCCCTGTTCCCCACCAAACACGGTTCGAGGCGTCATCCACCCTCATGGTGTCATCGTGAGTAGTGCGGCTACGGGGAATTGCCAGGTGTGCGCGCCGTCCTTCCCTGTCATTCTGAGCCCGCGGGCGAAGAATCTCGTTCCGTGCACCTGGTACGCAACCGGACAACTCCCCGGAGACGGAGCACTGAGCCCGCGGGCGAAGAATCTCGTCGTGCTCTCTCCCCTCGCACCCAATCAGTCACCGTTCCACCACTCCCTACAGGTGTCATCTCGAGCGCAGTCGAGAGATCTCGGCGTCACCGGCCGCATCGGTGCGAGGTGACCGCCATGCTCGCGTGCGACCATCGGTACTTGGGAGTAGGCCAGGCCGAGATCTCTCGACTGCGCTCGAGATGACACCTTGAGTTGGGCGCCTCCTCACAGCGTGCTAGCTGGTGAGCGAGATCCTTCGCCCGCGGGCTCAGGATGACACAGGAGGGTGGACGGCCCTTTCAGCCCGGCTGTGGGGAACAGGGCCCTGCGACTTCGCTCAGGACACCGCGCGAGTGGGCGGTGAACGGCGACGCGGTCACTACTGCGCCGACAGCCTGCCCGAGATGTGCCCTCACTACCCCGCCAACAGCCCCTACCCGCCAAAGTTGGCACAGTTGGCATTCTTTGCTTCCCTTGCCCCATGTTGAAGTTTCCCGCTGACACACCGCAAATCCCCGCACCAAACGTAGCAGCGCACCTCGGGTATGAGAGCCACCTGCCGGAGAGACGCGGGAGCCATGGCGGCTCGTGAGGTCAGAGATGGGCTACTCGCTGGATGCCAGCGAAGGATCTCCAATCGCATGGTGGTGCAGGTAGTCGTCACCTGCTCGCCCCGTGCCCTGCCAGGCAGCGAGGCCCTGCAACGCGATCAGGGCGATCCCCACCGCCGCGGCCGCCAGGAACGCGCCGCTGCTGACTCCGGGCACGCCGGGCGCCGTCATCACGGTGGTGGGCGTGTCTGGTGCGTTCGTCGTGGCCACCGCCTGCCGCGCCACTTCGGCAGGCGCCTCCGCCACCGTGACTATGTTGCTGAGCGGCTCTGCTGGTGCTACCGGAGCAACGATGGCGGCGCTTGCGGACGCCATCGCGAGGATTTTCGCGGCGTCGGGATCGCGATAGGTCACGAATTCCCCGATCCCCAGTGATCCCTGCTCATTGCGCAGCGCCTTCTGCTCGAAGGCGTAGTCGAGCAGCACGCTGTTGTCGTCGTACCAGTCGTCCGGGGCCACTCCGTTCAGTGTCACCGCGATCATGCGGCTGCCATCGCGCTGCGCGACGTTGACCAGGCACCACCCGGCGTCGTTGTCGTAGCCCGTCTTGCCACCGATCATTCCGGGGTAGCTCTGCAGCATCTTGTTGTTGTTGCGGAACAGATACTCGCCGTCGTCCGATGAGTACTCGAGCGTTCCGAAGGTCTGCACAAAGCGCGGGTAACGCAGCGCGTACATGGTGAACGCGGCCAGGTCATAGGCTGAGGAGTAGTGGCCCGGCACACCCCATCCGGAGGGATTGACCAGGTGCGTATCCGTCAACCCCATGTTGATGAGCCGCGCATTCAAGCGGTCCAGGAAGCGCTGCGTGCCCTGATCCGGCGAATCACCTTCCTGGGCGCCCAGCCCGCGCGCCAGCGCCTCGGCCGCGTCGTTGCCAGAGGGGAGCATCAGCCCGTAGAGCAATTCCCGCACCGTGAACGTCTCACCCGGGCCGAAGCCCACCTGGCTGGCCTCCGGGCTGACCATGTCGGCATCGGACGTCGTGATTGCCGTCTCCGGCGCGCCCTCTTCGATCGATTCCACGGCGGTGAAAATCTTGGTCAGGCTGGCCGGAGCGCGCCGCTCGTGCGCGTTGCGCTGGGCGTAGATTTCGCCCGTATCGGCATCGATCACGATGTAGGAGGTCGAGGTGATCTGGAGCTCCGGGACTTCCTGGGCCCGCGCGATGAACGCCGGAGCGGTGTACGCCAGGTACGCCAACACCAGTATCAGGGCAGGCAGCATGCGCAGTGCGTTCCAGACCCTCGGCATGGCGATTTCCTTCAACATCGGGCCGATGCTAGGCAGAGCCTCCCGGAGGCGTCAAGAGATCAGGACCAGTGGAAGTCCGCTGGAAGTCCTGAACGTGGCACCATTGGACAGACCCGCGCAGGCCGCCATATCGGGAAGCATCGAGCATGTCAGCGTTCACGCGCATTGCCCTGGTTGCGCTCACCGGCATGGCCGGGCGCATGTTGCGCTCGCGGAAGCGCGCCGCCGTCAACGCCGAGAAAAAACGCACATCCGGCACACCAACCCCGTCTCCCTGGGAGGCCACCGCGCAGCCGTCGCCCGCGACACCTCCGCTACCACCCGATACTCCAACGATTCTGACCCAGGAAACGGCTCCCTCGGACCCGTTTCGCAATCTCACCTATCGCCGCGCGCCGCGAGTGGCCTCCTTCGCGGCGCGCAGCCTGCCCATCATCGGCATCCTCAGTACGCTGCTCACGATTACGATTGCCATCGGCACGGTGGTTGGCGAACTGCCTGGCATAGGGCTCGTGGAGGACACGAACCTGGCCTGGGCCGCCACGCTGGTCACGATCTCGATCTGGGCGGTTTACCTGTTGTGGCGGGTGCCGCAGTGGCAGGCGAACGCCTGGGCCCGCCACGCCGATGCCAACCCGCGCGAGCTCTTCGAGATCGAGAACGAATCGCGCGGCACGCTCGGCCAGATTCTGAGCGGCGTCGCGGTGCTGACCGGGCTCATCTTCGCGTGGCAGCAGTTGGGGCAGACCAGCGACAACCTGCGCGTCAGCGAAGAAGGGCAGATCACCGACCGCTTCAGCCGCGCCGTCGATCAGCTTGGGAGCGACCAGTACACCATTCGCCTGGGCGGGGTCTACGCGCTGGAGCGCATCGCCCGCGATTCTCCACGCGACTACGGCCCGGTGATGGAGGTGTTGACCGCCTTTGCCCGGCAGGAATCCCCAGCCGGCCCGAACGCCGCCGCTACGCCCGCTGCCGGCGCGCCTGAAGTGCCCGCCGATGTCGAGGCGGTCTTCAAGGTCATCGGACGGCGAACCGAAGCGCAAATTCAGACCGAACTGGAAGAGGGGCACGGCTGCCTGGATCTCACGCGCATCAGCGCGGTCGGCGTGAACCTGGCCGACGCCAACCTGCAAAACACCTGCTGGGACGGCTCAGACCTGCGCGGCGCGATCATTTCGGACGCAAATCTCTCTGACACCACGTTCAACAGCGCGATTCTGCAGCAGGCGAACCTGGATGGCGTAGACGCATCTGGCGCATCGTTTGCCAGCGCGAACCTGTTTGGGGCAAATCTGAGCCAGTCTGACCTGAGTCATGCGAACCTGCTTGCCTCCAACATGGCCACATCACTCCTGCAGGGGACGAACTTCGCTGACGCCAATCTCCAGGGCGCCAATCTGACGGGGGCCACGATGTTTGGCGCGACGTTCACGGGAACCAATCTGCTGAACGCCAATCTCACCAACGCGGTACTCACGGACGTCGATCTCGCACGCGCGAAATACCTGACCGCGGCGCAGATCTCAGCCGCCCTGACCAACGGTGGGACGAAGCTGCCCGACGGCATCGACGTACCGCCAGACTTCTAGCGCCCAGTGCTGATGCAACAGTGGATCGGCGGGATCACGCGTGCCTACGCCGGGGTGATTGGCGCCACGTCGCTGAGCAACTGCAGGTCTCCTCCGACCATGGTGCCGGCCGCCTCGTAGATAAAGTCGCCCCCACCGGAACCCCCGACGCGCAGACTGGCGGAATCCTCATTGGCCTTGCCGGGGCCAGCGTCCACCACCTGCATCACGAACGGCTGCTGCTCGCCTCCATTGATAGACATGGAGCCACTAACATTTCGTAGACCTTCTTCGCCTTCCGGGGTTTCGTACACCACCGGCCCGACGCTCTCCAGCACCAGGCCACCTTCCGCGTTGGGATCCATCCAGCGCACGAAGCCTGCGGCTTGCTGCGGCGCATCGTCCGCCAGTTGGGTGGCGAAGAGCACGACGTTCACATCACCGGTCGATGTCCGCAAAACGCCACCACCGGTGATGCCGATAAGGCAGCAATCGCACTCGTCGCCGTTGCAATTACACGGCACGCACGGCAGGCCGACGTTCCCGGTTGGGTTTTCCACCTGCGCATGCAGGGCTCGCGCTCCCAGGGCGGAAGCGGACGCAGAAGCGGCAACGGCGGCAGCAGTGCGCAGAACCCCGCGGCGAGGGAGTGATCGCGCCAGCGAGCGCGTGAGGGCATCGAAGCGTCGCGAGTTCATGAGGTCGTCTCCAGAATGTGAGCACGTCGCGATAGTGACTCGGCCATGCGTTGCAGGCTACACCGCGCAGCATTCATGTCAACTGGTAGCAGCTCTATTTTGTTCCGTGCAAACTCCAGTTTCCATGATAGAAAGGTTGTAGACGCCGCTGAATGCGGAGAGCATGCAGTTGCCCATCGCGGTCTCTTTGGCATTTTCGGGAGGGGTGCGAAGCGCCATCCACGATTTCGGCGCGGGCGTCGGGCTACAGGTGCGGCTTGACACACTTTGTCGCCTTGGATAGGATCGATTCATTGGTCAACCAGTCAACCTTTGCCCCACCGGCATCGCAGCCGCGTGGATTCCTGACTGGTTGCTGGAGGTCGTCGGCGCGGACGAATTCCTGATCCGCGCAGCGTGGCGAGGAGAAACACAGTGGGGCGGTTGGACGGCAAGATTGCCGTAGTCACTGGATCCGCCAGCGGCATTGGGCAGGAAGCAGCCCGGGCCTTTGCTCGTGAAGGCGCAATCGTCGGTCTGCTCGACCGCAACGAAGCGCCGTTGCTGGCGACCGTGGCCGAAATCGGGGAGAACGCGTTTCCACTGGTGACCGATGTCACCAGTGAGGAGAGCGTCAAGGCGGCCTTCGATGAGGTGCGCCGCCGCTACGGGCGCCTGGATGTCCTCTACACCTGCGCTGCCGTGCAACTGATTGGCGAAGACGCGCCCGTGCATGAGCTGGACATCGAGGTCTGGCAGCGCACACACGATGTGAACCTGCGCGGCGTCTACCTCTGCTGTAAGTACGGCGTGCGCCTGATGATGGAGAGCGGCGACGGCGGCTCCATCATCAACACCGGCTCCCCGACCGGGCTGACCATGTGCGGCGCCGGGTGGCACGCCTACTCCAGCTCCAAGGCCGGGGTGATGGCGCTGACGCGCATCATGGCGTCTGACTACGCGCCCTACGGCATCCGGGTCAACGGCATCGTGCCGGGCACCATCGCCACCACCCTGACGCAACCCCTGATCGATGACCCGGAGACGCACGCGCAACTGGTTGCCATGCACCCCATCGGGCGCGTGGGTACGCCCGCGGATATGGCCGGGATCGCGGTGTTCCTGGCGTCAGATGAATCTCGCTTCGCCACCGGCAGTCATTTCCATGTCGATGGCGGCATTTCGGTACGGTGAGGACAGGATGGCAGAGCCTTTTCGTGTAGCCATGACGCGGGACGTGATTCGTCCCGATGGGTCACTCGGGTTCGGTGGTATCGGCGTACAACTGATGCAGAACGCGCCGGGCATCGAGATGGTCTTTTTCGACAAGCACCCCGGCGCCTTCACGCCGGAGGACCTCGCGGGGTTCGATGCCCTCGCCATGCTCGGCGGGCGGGTGACCGCTGATTCGTTGAAAGGCAATGAGCGCCTGGCGTTGATCGCCCGCTTTGGCGTGGGGTACGACAACGTCGATGTGGACGCGGCCACCGACGCCGGCGTCTTCCTGACCATCACGCCGGAAGCCGTGCGGCGGCCGATGGCCGTGGTCAACCTGACCTACATGCTGACGCTGGCCAGCCGCATCTTCGCGCAAAACGCCCTGACGAAGGAAGGGCGCTGGGCGGACAAGCAGGACGCGCGCGGCGTCGGCCTGACGGGGCGGACCCTGGGCACCATCGGCTTTGGCCGCATCTCCCAGGAGACACACCGCCTGGCCAAACCGCTCGAAATGCGCCACCTGGCCTACGACCCCTACGCCAGCGCGGAGGCAGCGGCGGCGGCAGGCGTGGAGATGGTTGATCTCGACACGCTCATCCGGGAGGCGGACTTCCTGGTCGTCGCGGCGGCGCTGACGCCCGAAACGCACCACCTGATGAACGCGCAGCGGCTGGCCATGATGAAGCCGACTGCCTACCTCATCAGCACCGCGCGCGGCGGCCTGGTCGACCAGAAGGCGCTCTATGAGGCGCTGCGCGATAAGAAGATCGCTGGCGCCGGACTGGACGTCTTCGAGCAGGAGCCGGTCGATCCGAACGATCCCATCTTGACGCTCGAGAACGTCATCGTCACGCCGCACGCGCTCTGCTGGACGGACGAGTGCGAGCGGATCATGGGGGAGAGCGTGCTGCGCTCGATCCAGGCGGTGGCGGCCGGGCGGGCCCCGGAGCATGTCGTCAATCGCGAGGTGATCGACACGCCCAGGATGCAGGAGAAGTTGCGGCGGTATCGGGGACGGACGGAGAC
>JALYWD010000193.1 GCA_030852885.1 Chloroflexota bacterium
CGCCGGCGATGCGCCGGCGCGGCCCCGACTCGACTGACGGCGGCTGTTGCCGAGGCCCGCCTGGAGATCTCGCCGTGATCCGATTCGTTGTCCGCCGCGCTCTGGAAGCGATCCCCCTCCTGTTGGGGATCGCGGTGCTCTCGTTCATCTTCATGCAGCTCGCCCCGGGCGGACCGGACACGCTTTTTGCCAAGAACGGGCGGATGACGCCGGAGCAGCTCGCCAACATCCGGCACAGCATGGGGCTTGATCGTCCTATGCACGAGCAGCTCATCGCCTGGTTGCTCAACATCCTGCGCGGCGACCTTGGCCTCTCCTACAGCCAGTTCCGGCCGGTCTCAACGGTGATCTGGGAGGTCTTCCCGAACACCGTTCTGCTCATGGCGGCGGGCCTGATCATCTCGCTCGTCTGCGCGCTCGTCTTCGGCATCCTCGCCGCACGCCGGCCGTACGGCCTCTTCGACAACATCACCTCGTTCGTGAGCTACTTCGGCCTGGCGATGCCCGTATTCTGGTTCGGGCTGATGCTGCAGCTCCTCTTCGCCGTTCGGCTCGGCTGGCTCCCCTCCGCCGGGATGCACAGCCCGGAAGGCGGCGGGTTCCTCGATCTCCTGCGCCATCTGGCGCTACCGGCTTTCACCATCGCCATTGGCTCCATAGCCGGCTGGAGCCGCTACGTCCGGTCCTCGACGGTCGAGCAGATGGAGCAGGATTACGTCCGCTCCGCGCGATCGAAAGGGCTCTCCGAGCGCCGGGTGATGATCGGCCACGTGCTGCGCAATTCGCTCGTCCCCCTCGTGACGGTCGTCGGCATCGACGTGCCGCTCTACTTGACCGGCGCGGTGTTGACCGAGACGGTCTTCTCCTGGCCGGGTATGGGACGCCTCTTCTTCGACGCGCTCACGGTGCGCGACTACCCGATCTTGATGGGGACGCTCGTCCTCGGCGCGTTCCTGATCATCCTCGGCAACCTGGTGGCCGACCTCATCTATGGGCTGCTCGACCCGCGGATCAGCTACGCATGACCAGGCGAAGAGACCGGAGAAGACCATCATGAGCGCCGAAGTCTCGGTTCGGACTGCGGCCACCGAGGGGCGCGGACCATCGACCGCCCCCTCGACCCTGGCGAGCCTGGCCCCCGACCTGACGTCGCGGCCGGTGCGCAGCCCCTGGCAGATCGCGTTCGGGCGATTCCGCCGCTCGAAGCTCGCGATGCTGGGGCTGGTCGTCTTCGTTCTCTTCATGTTCCTCGCCGTCTTCGCCCAGCAGATCGCGCCCTACGCCGAGAACGAGATCGACCTCTTCAACATCACCGCGCAGCCCTCGCCCGAGCATGTCCTCGGGACTGACGAACTGGGGCGCGACGAGTTGAGCCGCCTCTTCTACGGCGGGCGCATCTCGCTCTCGGTCGGCATCGGCGCCGCGCTCATCTCGACCCTGCTCGGGATCGTGGTCGGAGCCATTTCCGGCTTTTACGGTGGACTGATCGACACGGTGCTGATGCGCTTTGTCGACCTGATGCTCGCTTTCCCGGCGATCTTCCTCCTGCTCATCCTCTTCGCCATGTACGGCAGCTCCGTCACCAGCGTCATCCTCTTCCTCGGCGTCTTCTCCTGGATGTGGCTGGCGCGCGTCGTCCGCGGCGAGTTCATGACGCTCAAGCAGCGCGATTTCGTGGAGGCGGCGCGGTCGATCGGCGTCCCCGATGTGGCCATCATCCGTCGCCACCTGCTGCCGAACGTGCTGGCAGCGATCATCGTCGCGACGACCCTGAACATCGCCTACGCGATGCTCTCGGAAGCGACGCTCTCGTTCCTCGGCTTCGGCGTGCCGCCGGAGACGCCGACCTGGGGCAACATGCTGAACTCCGCCCGCCCCTATTACGTCACCGTGCCTCTGCTTGCGATCGCCCCAGGCCTGACGCTGACCATCGCCGTCCTTGCCATCAACTTCGTCGGCGATGGCCTGCGCGACGCATTCGACCCCCGTGGCCGCGGCCGCAGCGAGGGCAAATGATCCCGCTCATCGAAACCGGCGGCTCCTGGCATGACATCGGCCACGACATCGGCAACGCCGCCCGTGACCAGTTGCAGACGGCAGCCGCTTCCGCCCGCGCCGAACTGGGTGGCGTCGAACTCGTTGACGTGGTCCAGCACATCGGGCCCTACCTGCGCGCCACCGAGGAGACCGCGCCAGACATCGTGGCCGAACTGCGCGGGATGGCCGAGGGTAGCGGCGTCCCCTTCGCAACGCTCTTCGTTCTCAACGCCGCCGCCGAACTGACCCAGGCCCTGGGGCGCATGGAGTGCAGCGTCGTCGCGGTCGCCGGCAGCGGGACAGCCGACGGCCACGTGCTGCTGGCCCACAACGAAGATGCCACCGCCGGCTGGGGCGACCTCGCCTACGTCGTGAAGGTCACGCCAGACAACGCGCCAGCCTACGTCGCCTTCACCTACGCCGGACTGCTCCTGCACCAGGGCGTGAACAGCGCCGGGCTGGGCTCCGTCGGCAACGCGCTCTACGCGCGCGACGCCCGTCCCGGTGTGCCCAAGCTGCTGCTTTACCGCCGCGCCATCGTGCAACCAACCATCGAGGGGGCGATCCGCGCCGTCACGGACCCGCGCCGCGCCTTCGGCAACAACCACCTCTTCGCCACCAGCGACGGTGACATCTACGACGTGGAGGTCTCCGGCTCCCGCTGGGCGATGAGGCCCGGCCGCAACGACTTCCTGGCGCACGCCAACCACTTCACCCTGCCAGAAATGGCTGGCCTGGACGCGCAGGATGACCTGCTCAACTCCCGCCTGCGCCAGACCCGGCTGGAAACGCGCCTCGAACGCGCCTGGGGCGAGATCACGCCAGCGTGCCTGCGCGAGATCATGAGCGACCACGCCAACTACCCGCGCTCCGTCTGCAAGCACCATGCGCCGGAAAGCGACCTGGACTACGGCACCATCGGCAGCGTCGTCATCGACGTCACCGCCCGCGCGCTCTGGGCCTGTAGTGGCAATCCCTGTCGCGGTGAGTGGCGCGAGGTCCGCCTCTGATCACCCTCACCATTCCTTGACGCTCCGGCACTCCCCGGGTATTCTTTCTGCTGCTGGAGGCGTGGTGTAGTGGCCTAACATGCAGCCCTGTCAAGGCTGAGACCGCGGGTTCGAATCCCGTCGCTTCCGCCAGTGAGAGTTGAATCTTGACCGTCCAGGGCAGCCTCATGAGGCTGCCCTCCTTCGTGCTCCCCGGGCCGCTGCACCGTGCCCACGGCGACATCCTTCCGATGCCCATCTAACCAATGGGACGCATCAGCTCACGCGGCGAGCTGGCATGAGGCGCAGTGGCTCATGACTCACGGGAGAAGGAGAAGGCCGAGATCGCCTCCCAGCCATCGACGAGCCGCCGATTATCTTCGTGATTGATCGATCATTGACACGATATCTTCCTCATCTACAAGGACGGCGAACGGGCTGGGCAAGCAGCACGAGGGTGGGAACATCCCCCACTCCTACAAGCCAGGCATTGCCAAAGAGAAGGGAGCAAAACCGGGTGATAACACGACTTGGCATGCCGCGTGAGAGAAAGCATCCGCACCGGTGGCTCCCGAGGCTTCGACACATGCGTCAGAGGTGAAAACCATGCAATCGTCCCCCGGACCGGACCCAACGCTTTCCCCGCAATTTGACAACGCCCTCGCCTACGCCAGCCAACTCCACCGCGACCAGGCGCGGAAGGGAACCCCAATCCCCTATGTCTCGCACTTGCTGGCGGTAGCAGCCATCGTGCTGGAGCACGGCGGCACGGAGGACGAGGCAATCGCCGCCCTCCTCCACGACGCGGTCGAAGATCAGGGCGGAGCGGAAACACGCGCGGTAATCCGTGAGCGATTCGGCGAGAACGTCGCCGCCATCGTCGACGGATGCACCGACGCCGATATCACGCCGAAGCCCCCCTGGAAGGAGCGCAAGCAGGACTAGGTCGCGCACGTCCCTACTGCCTCCCATTCAGTTCGTCTCGTCTCCGCCGCCGACAAGTTGCACAATGCGCGGGCAATCCTCGCCGATTATCACAAGGAGGGCGAGAAGCTCTGGGGCCGCTTCAACGGCGGGCGAGCGGACACACTCTGGTACTACCGCGCGTTGGCAGATGCGTTCCAGGAAGCTGAGAGCACGCCACTGACCAGGGAGCTGGATCGGGCCGTAGCGGAACTGGAGCACGCAGTCGCTGTCCAGACAGGCGACAACCGAGTTTCGTAACGACGAACCCAATTCCGACGATTTGATCAGCGGTCGCGCCGTGATCGGATGAGCGACAGGCGCAAGCGGGTGATAGTCCGCGCCGTCGTGATTGTCCTGCCGGCGCCCGTGCGTCGCGCATCTGTGATTCCAGGAAGAACGCCGTTCTGCAAGGCTGACAGCGACGCTACGGCAGTTGGCGCACATCTTCAGGCAACGTGTCCGATAATCCCAGAGCGATCCGCCATAGGCAAGAGGAGGGCAACAGTCGCCATCGCATAGGCCGGCGACATGGTTGCAACAACTCTGTAACAACTACTGGCGCAATGACACGCTGCCTGA
>JALYWD010000208.1 GCA_030852885.1 Chloroflexota bacterium
TGCCGTCCGCCAGCCACTGGTGCACGAGCTTGCCCGAGTCTTCCTGGCATTCCATGAAGCCGTGGTAGCGCGGGCGCAGGTAGGCGTTGTCCAGGTTGGCAAGGGTATCGCGGAAGAAGTCGCTGGAGGCCGCGTTGACGGCGTCATCGAGCCAGGCGGCGCGATGCCCCGGTTGGCCGCCACTGGCGAAGTACACCCCGCGCTGCACCTCCGGGCTGGCCACGAACGCCGCGAAGTCGGCCGCTGCCTGCGGCTGCGTGGTGTGCGCGGAAACAGCGATGCCCGCGCCGCCCAGCACGCCGCCACGTGATTCACCGCCACCAATCGTCGGCACGCCGCTAAAGCGCACCAGGTGCTCGCGGAAGCCGGGGCGGCCGTAGTTCGAGTAGCCGAAGAGCAGCGGAATGAAGGCAACCTCGTCCGTGCTGCTCATCAGGTCGAGCGCGCGCGGCGGGTTGCGCTGGAGTGACTCCGGGTGGGCGGCGCGCACCAGGGCACGCAGCATGCCAAGCACCTGCCGCCCGACGCTGCGCGAAGCAACCCGGTCATCCTGCAGGTAGGCCGGCTCTCCAGCGGCGGCACAGAGCGAGAGCACACTCATGATGGCATCGATGGGAATGAGCGGGTGGAGCACCCGCGCCCGCTCTTGCCCCTGGCGCGCCTCGGCCAGGGCCAGGACGTCCTCCCAGGAGGTGGGGAGGCCTCCGATCTCTTCAACCAGGTCTGGGCGGTAGGCGGAGACGTGCCCAGCGGCGTCTGTCGCCAGGCCCCACTGGTGACCGTCGTAGAGATAGCTGCGGTGGCTGGGGCCAACACTGTTTGCCGCTTGCTCAGTGAAAAACCTGGCGGGCAGCACCGTATCCAGCGGCAGCAGGCAGCCGTCATCGGCGGCGAAGCCAACAAAGGGGTGGTCGATGATCAGCAAGTCGTAGGTCTCGGCGAGCTTCTGGATCGGAAAATCGCCGAACGCCTGCAGGCTGCGCGTCTGCCAGCTGATCCGCACCCCCGGGTGCAGTGCCTCCCAGGCGGCGGAGGTGGCTACCACGCAGTCATGCCCACGCGGATGATCCCAGCTCACGCCGCGCAGTGCGATGACCATGTGGCTCCCTCGCGGTGATTTGGCCGTTACTCGCGGACGCGCGCGTTCCGCCCGTAGACGAAGAGCATGAGCAGGATGATCAGGCCGTACAGGATCTGCTGACCGGCGGGCTTGATGCCCACGATTTGCAGCACATTTTGCAGCAGCACAATGGTGATCGCGCCGGCGATGGTGCCGATGTAGCCGCCCGAACCGCCCAGGATCGAGGTGCCACCCACGACGACCGCGGCAATGGCAGGCAGCACGTAGGCATCGCCCATGCCGAGGTAGCTCTGCTGCGAGTAGCCCGTGAGCATGACGCCGCCCAGGCCAGCACTCAGCCCGCAGAGCACATAGGTGGCGACCAGCACGCGGCGCACCGGCACGCCAGAGAGGTACGACGCCTTGACGTTGTTGCCGATGGCGTACAGCCGCTTGCCGTAGATCGTGCGGCGCAGGAGGAAGACCAGCCCAATGCTGAAGAGCGCCCAGAACACGAGCGCCCAGGGCAGCGCGCCGCCAATGCGCCCGACCGCCAGGTCCCGCGCGAACTGCGGCGCTTCGCCCTGCGGCGTGCCGTTCGTGAACACGAGCGTGTAGCCCGCCAGTACGGCGTTCATGCCCAGCGTCATCACCAGCGAGGGGATGCGCAGGTAGGCCACGCCCAGGCCATTGACCAGGCCGACGAATGACGCGGCGCCCAGGGCGATGGCCGCCGCCGCTGGCACCGGCATCTGGGTGCTCAACTGGGTGAGCAGGATGGCGGAGAGGTTGAGGTTCCAGGCGACCGAGAGGTCGATCCCTCCGGTGAGGATGACCAGCGTTTGCCCACCGGCGATGATGCCCAGATAGGAGGCCAGCGCCAACTGCTGCGTCAGGTTACCGGGGGAGACAAACCCCGGAGCACGGATAGCCGCCGCCGCCAGCAGGATGGCGATCAGCAGGTACGGGACGAGGTAAGCGCGGTTCTGCGTGAACCAGGATGTCTGCTGCGCTGGCGAGCGTACGCCAGCGTCGGCTGCCACTGTTGCGCCTTCCACGGTGGTCGTTTCCGGCTGCGTGCTCACAGGCGATCCAGGCGGTTGCGCACGCGCAGGAGCCCGATGGCGCCCAGCCCGACGGCGACGAGCAGGATGGAGCCCTGCACCAGGTCCTTGTAGAAACTGCTGACGCCGTGGAACTGCAGCACGCTCGGGATCACCGAGATGACATACGCGCCGGCCAGCGTCCCCAGGAAGGAGCCCGCCCCACCGGCGAGCGCCGCGCCACCCAGCACTACCGCGGCAATCGAGTTCAGCGTGAAGATGGCACCACCCAGCGCGTTCCCCGTGGAGGTCTGGCCGCTGTTGATCAGTCCGGCCACGCCCGCGGCGAGGCCAGCCAGGGTGTACGCCGCCAGGATGGTGCGCTGCACATTGACGCCGGAGAGGTACGCCGCGCCCTCGCTACTGCCCACGGCGTAGATGCGCGTGGCCAGCGGGGTACGGCGGAAGAGCAGCCAGAAGATCACCATCCCCGCGATGACAAACGCGGCCTGCGGGATGGGGAGACCCCAGCTCAGGCCGCCCGGCAGGACGGCTGGTTCCTGAAACGCGGTGCCGGAGATGAGGTTGCTGAATTCGAGTGGTATGAAGCCGCCGGGCGCGGGGCGGATGTAGAGCGCGATACCGGTCCAGACGGAGCCGGTCGCCAGGGTGACGATGATCGGCTGCAACCGCCCGTACGCCACCATCGCGCCGTTGATGAACCCGCCGAGCGCGCCCACGGCCAGGGCCGCAATGGCCGCCTTGACCATGCTCCCGCGTGGGTTCTCCTTCTCCGTCGTGGCTGAGGCGATGCTGTTGGTGAGGCTGACCATGGGGCCAATTGACAAGTCGATGCCGCCGGTCAGCACCACCATCGTCTGCCCCAGGCTGGCCGCCGCCAGCGTCAGCCCGGAGTTGGCAATGGTGCGCTGCTCACGTGGGCGGAACTGTGGCACCACGGCGATGTACGCCAGCAGGATGGCTGCCAGCAGCACCCAGGCGAAGAGCACCCGGCCGTTGCGCACCACGAACGAGCGTGGCCGCACCACACGGTCCTGCCCCGCCCCGGGCAGCGGCGCACCAGCGTCAATGCTGGCCATCAGACGTCCCCACTCATGCCAGCGCGGCCTCCTGCACATCAGCGATACCGACCGCCGCGCTGACCAGGTTCGCCTCGGTCAGCGCCGGGCCGCGCAGTTCCCGCGCCACGCCGCCCTCGTACATCACCAGGGCGCGGTCGCAGAGGCCGACGACTTCGGCCAGGTCGGTCGAGAAGAAGAGGATGCCATGCCCCTCCGCCGCCAGGCGGCGCATCAATTCGTAGATCTCCTGCTTGGCTCCAACATCGATGCCGCGCGTGGGGTCGTAGAGCAGGTAGACATCGGCGTCAGTGAGCAACCACTTGGCGATGGCCACTTTTTGCTGGTTGCCGCCGCTGAGGTAGCGCACCGGCACTTCCGGCCCCGCCATGCGGATGGAGAGGCTGTCCCGCATCTCCGTCGTTTCGCGCAGCACCTCGGCGGTGGAGACCACGCCGTTGCGCGACACCTCTGGCAACGTTGCCAGGGTGATGTTTTCATCCACCGGCAAAGGCAGGATCAGTCCCTGCGTCTTGCGGTCCTCCGGCACCAGCGCCAGGCCGGCGGCCATGGCCGCGCGGGGGCCCACCAGCCGAATCGGCTTCCCCTTCAGGGAAACACTGCCCGAGGTTCCGATGTACACCCCGAAGAGCGCGAAGAGCAGATCACCCTGACCCTGGCCCTCCAGCCCGGAGAGCCCCACGATCTCGCCCTTGTGAATGGTGAAGGAGACATCGCGCAGCCGGTTCTCCCAGCCGAGGTTCCGCACCTCCAGCAGGGGCTCTTCCCCCGCAGGGCGCGGTGGCCGCGGCGGGAACGCCTCGCGCAGCGGGCGGCCAATCATCATCTGTACGATCTCGTCGTCACTGGCAACTGCGACATCGACGACGCCCACGCTCTGGCCGTCGCGGAAGATGGTGGCGCGGTCACAGAGCGCGCGCACCTCATCCATGCGGTGCGAGATGAAGACGACGGAGACGCCCTCCTGGCGCAGGCGACGCACCACGGCGAAGACCTGTTCGACCTGCCGCCGGTTCAGCGCCGAAGTCGCTTCGTCCAGAATGAGAACGCGCGGCGACCGGCGCAGGGCCTTGGCAATCTCCACCAACTGGCGGTCCGCAAGGGAGAGATCGCGCACCACCGCGCGTGGATCGATCTCGGAGAATTCCAGGCGCGCGAAGAGCGCCGCCGTCTCACGGTTCATGCGGCGGCTATCGGCCAGGCCGAGCCGCGTGCGCGGCTCCTCTCCCAGGAAGAGGTTCTCGGCCACCGTAAGGTCCGGCACCAGCGAGAGTTCCTGGAAAACGGGCACGATGCCCGCCGCCACGGCCTCGGAGGGGTTGTGGAAATGGATCGGCGCTCCGGCCAGGGTCAGCTCCCCCGCATCCGGGGCGTAAACCCCGCACAGGATCTTGACCATGGTGCTCTTGCCCGCGCCATTCTCGCCGAGCAGGGCGTGAATCTCGCCTGGCTCGCAGGCAAAGTCCGCCTGGCGCAGCGCACGCACGCCGCCGAACCGTTTCTCGATGGTGGTGGCGCTGAGGAGGGGCATTGCCCGTCGGTACTCCGTCGCTGGGAGAGGGGTAGTGACGCAGGAGCGGCAGCATGCTGCCGCTCCTGGCCAAACCGTGGTTTCCGGAAACTAGACCTGCTGCGCCTCGATCTCTTCGAAGCTCAGGTTCACCCCACAGGCGGGGATCGACGTCGCCGTGAAGAAGTTGTCCGGCGCATCCGGGAAGACATTGACGCCCGGCACCAGCTCTGCCGTGGTCGCCATTGGCAACGGCATGGAGATCGACGACGGCACCGGTTCGCCCATCAACAGGCTGATGGCCGCGCGAATGGAGACCGCGACCAGCGCCGGCGACTGCCCGATGGACAGCGCCTGGAAGTCGTCCTTGAACTCCAGCATCTGCTTGCGGAAGCCGTTCTCCGCCTCGCCGGCGATCGGCGGCAGGGGGATGCCAGCGTCCAGGAAGGCGCGCACTACACCGTCCGTTCCACCCTGGCACCAGACGCCCGCGAAGTCCGGGTTGGCGGCCAGCGCGGTGGAGGTGGCGGTCTGCGCCTTGCCAGGGTCCCAGTCGCCGACGACTTCGACGATGCTGATGCCCGGGTTCGCGTCCCAGACTTCCTGGGCGCCTGCACGGCGCTCGGTGTCGACGCCCGTACCCTGGACGCCGTTGACCATCAGGATCTTGCCCTCGCCTCCGGTCTGCTCGACCAGGAACTCTGCCAGCAAGCGGCCCATCTCGACCTGGTCCTCGTTCACCGTGACGCCGGTGTCGATGGACGGATCTGGCGGCTCCGGGTGAACCGTGGTGTCGAAGGAGACGATGACGATGCCATCGGCGCGCGCCTGCTGCACGGTCTGCACCAGCGCGGTCGGGGTGTTGGCGAGGATGACGACGGCCTGTGCGCCGTTCGAGATCATGTTCTCGATCGCGGCCTGCTGGGCAGCATCGTCGCGGTCGTTGGTGACGGCGGTGAAGAACTCCTGATCGATCAGGTCAGCGACAGCAGGTGACTTGGCGTAGGCATACGCCAGCTTGATCATCTGCGTGCGCCAGACATTCCCAATGTAGGAGTTGGAAACAGCGATCCTGTACGGGGGATCGGCCACCTTCTCGTACTGGACCGTGGTGGCATCGGGGAACGGCTGGAAGCAGGCCGCGGCATCAAACACCCCGGCGGCCGGGGTCGCATCCTGCGCGCGGGCGATCTGGCCGTAGTAGCCAACCCCACCCATGCCGAGGCTGACTGCCCCGGCGCCAATGGCTGCACCACGCAACAGGCCACGACGATCAACGGGACGCCGCATGAACTTATCCATCAAGACCTCCGTCTTGCAATGACGGTCAGCATGTCACCCATGGACACGCACCAACACCTCAGCCTCCAGGCTGGTGGGCAAAATGGACAGGAGTTGGCCGCCGCATGGTAACAATGCAGTCAGGCAGCGTCAACTGCAATATTTTCCGCTCGCCCCGGAATGCCCATCCCGTGGCAGGCCAGAGGATGGGCGTTACTCGGATGTCGCGATCGTGACGTCAGATCAGCAGCGCTTCAGGCAGGGTCGGCCATTGAGTGTGATGTTGTGGCCATCCGGATTCGCATCGAATTTGGGGTTACACACCTCGTCCGCGCTGCAACATGCCCCGCTCTGACCGGGGGAGCCGCCACACGGCGTTTCGTCGGGACGACAGCAAACCTTGCGTGCGGTGCAGATATAGCCGGTGATGCAGGCCACTTGCGGGGTTTCTGGCCAGTCGCAGGGCGAGTCTTCGGCCGTGATCTCGCCGCTTCTGGCCATGCCGCCAGTGGCGAGCTGGGCCGATAGCTCGCGCTCGACGCACTCCTCGACGCATTTCTTGTTCTTGCAGACATAGCCGCCGTTGCAGCATTCGCCGTTGCAATACTTGTCCGCCGGGCAGCAGGGACCGCCATTGGTGGTGAACCCCCCGCCCGGAATGGCCTTCGTGCCCGCCCGGCAGCAGCGGCTTGAACCCGCGTAGCTGGTCCAGATGCGATTCTTCGGACAACAGGTGCAGCCAAAGCCATCCTCAGGGAAAAGGAGCGCGCCCTTCGTGCCCTTCTTGCAGCATTTGCCGTCGCACCGGCTCGTGCACTGATTCTTCTTTTTCCGCTTGCCTTTTTTCTTTTTGCCTTTCTTCTTCTTTTTCCTGGCTTCAGACTCGGTGATTTCGGCGAAGGCCGATGACACACCCAGGACGAGCGCGGCTAGCGCTTCACGGCGCGATCCGGCGAGCCGGCGCGTGAAGGCATCGAACGCAAACGGGTCCATGATTCTCCCTACTCCCATGCGAGATGGAAGCGACGCTAGCTACTCTCTATTCGACCGTAGGGACAAGAATAGGCTGTGATTACAGGATTGGGCGAATATGTGGAGAATCAGGTAAGCGATTTCGCCTCATATTTAGCGATTGATCGTTCCGGGTGGGCTCAGTTCCGCCACGGCAAACTACGCGACCGCAACTACTGCATGCGCTCCAGCCCGGAACCCAGCGACTGCCCGTTGAGCCGCTGGTGGATCTCGACGACCTGCCCCTCGCTCATTGACGCGATGTAGTCCGCCACCACGCGCAGCCGTTCGTCGTCGCTCTCCGCGGCTTCCAGCATCTCGCGGTAGAACGCGGGGAAGATGTGGACGTCATGCGCGGACGCCGCGGCCTCGCGCAACGTCCCGAAGAGTGTGCGGATCAGGCTGCGCTGCCCGAAGCGCTGGGACATGAGGGCCGGGCTGTTGATGACGTAGTACCAGGTCAGGCCGTTGAGCAGTTGCACCTCGCGCTGCTTGACCGGATCAATCGAAACGGTAGGTACGCCTT
>JALYWD010000211.1 GCA_030852885.1 Chloroflexota bacterium
CCAATCACTTCTGCGCGGCCTGTGGCACCACGCTGGTCGACGCCTTCCACGCCACCGAGGGACTGCGCGTCTTCGAGCGGCCAGATCCTGCCGCCCGCCTGATCGAGATCCTGCCTTCGGGCGGCGATCTCGATGTGCTGGATGTGGAGGATGTCAATGCGCCGGCGGACTGGGTGCGCATTCGCCTGCCTCATGGCCGCCTGGGTTATGTGCGCATCGCAGATGCGGCAGCAGCCGTAGGTCCAGCGTCAGCGTCGACCATTCGCCCACCAGACATCAACACGAACGCCCGCGGCTGTGTTACCGCCTCGGCAGCACTCTGGGCGCTGGCGTTGCTGGTCGTCTGCGCCCTCTTCGGCGTGGTGATCCTGTGGCAAGCACGTCCAGAGGACGCTGGTCTGCTGGCGATCGTGTTTTGCATCACCCTGGGGCCACTCATTCTGGTGACGATCGGCGCGTACGTGGCCGCGCGCACGCGGGAGGATCAACTGACGTACGAAGAGGCCGAGTTGGCCGCAAACGTGCACCGTGAGGCAGAAAAGCCGGAATAGGGGAGGAAAACCAGACACATGGACACGACCGAGGGGTTGAGCGCGCACATGGGTTCCCGCAATAACACGCGCAGGTGGGTTGCCCGGGCGGGGCTGATGGTAGCGTTGGCCGGGGTGCTGACTGCCTGTGGGGGGCAGCCCGCCGCCGAGCCTACGACAGCGCCGGCTGCCACCACTGCCCCGGCAACGGATGCCACCGAGGCGCCAGCCGATGAGGCGACCACGACGGTCGAGGAAACGATGGCTCCCGCGGTGGACGAGCAAGACGCGTCCCCGGCAGCCGGGGCGGGCATGGCGACGCCAATGGCCTCGCCAATGGCTGCGGCATCCCCTTTCGCGGCGGCAGCGACACCGGTGATGGTCGTTGAGGCCACGCCGGTTGCCAGCCCAATGGCCTCGCCGGTCGCGAGTCCCGTAGCCTAGCCAGTGGCTGATGCAACCTCCTGTTGAGAACCTGGCGGATCCCACCAGCGCCACCTGCGGCGCTGGTGCTGCCTGGATGGCTCAGCCGGAGGTTGGCAGAGATACTCCGGCCGGCGCCGAGGAGAAGGTGAACCCACGTGAGGCGGCGATTGCCGCCTGCAGGACAGATGCTTCTGCTCAGTCGATCGTGTGCGGCGGGTAACGCGCGATGACAGGCGGGGAAGCCTCTGCTCTGCGGCCCGCACAGGTGTGCGCGCAGCTCATCCAGGCCACCGAAGCCTCCGAGGGGCGGCGCAAGCGCCGGAAGCGCAATACCACGCCGGACACCCTGGGCATGGACGTCAAGCGCGGGCTGATGGACGCGGCGATCACCGCCGACCCGGATCCTGACGCGTTCGAGGAGTGGCTCTTCCAGCACGTGTTGCTGGCGGGGCCACTCTCGGGTGCTACGCGGGCCATGGCCATGCAGATCTACGATGAGTGGCAGTTTGCCCTGGCGTCCGCCGGATTTCGCGATTGGCTGGCCGAGGGCGCGCCGAGCGATGACGCGCGCCCCGGCAGCGATCAGGGGCTTGACCCGCGCTGAGACGGTGGGGCTGACCTCCGCCACCTATACTGACCCTGGAGCCCCTCACGCACATGCCACGAGGAAACAGCTCCGGGGACGATGTGCCCGGGGTCGGAGAACGTTGTTTTGCCCCTGAACACGCCATCTCTCACGCGGCGTCGCCTCCTGCAGGGGGCGGGCGCCGGAATCGCCGCTCTGGCCACCGCCCAGTCCCTCTCCCAGAACACCGCCGCCGAAAACCGTTCGCAACCGAACATCATCCTGATCCTGACGGACGATATGCGCGTCTCGGACCTCCCGTACCTGCCAGCGGTGCAGACGCGGTTGGTAGATCAGGGCACGACCTTCACCAACTTCACGGCGGCCGCACCCGGATGTGGCCCTGCTCGTGCCTCCATTCTGCGCGGGCAGTATCCCCACAGCCACGGTGTGCAACGCGGTTCCGGGAAATTCGGTGGCCTGGACCGGTTTCGCAAGTTCGGCAACGAAGACTCGACGATCGCGACGTGGCTGCACGATGCCGGATACCGCACGGGCCTGGTGGGGAAGTACCTGAATGGCTACGGCTCTACGCCCGACCTGACGACCATTCCGCCCGGCTGGGACGACTGGTACGGCGTCACCAATGAGGGCTATTCCCGCTTCACCATCAACGAACAGGGCGTTGAGGTTCGCTACACCTCACGGAAGGAAGAGCACCACGCGACAGACGTCCTCGCGGAGCACGCGCGTGCCATCATTGCCGATGTTGCACCAACTGGGCAGCCCTTTTTCCTCCACATCTCACCGCGTGCGCCGCATATGCCGACCGAGCCGGCGAGCTGGTACGAGGATGCCTTCCCCGACGTGAGGCTGCCGGACCACCCCGGCATGAACGAGGCCGATGTCTCGGACAAGCCGCACTGGGTGCGGATCCAGCCACAGCGGACGGCGCAGGAGATGGAGGAGATCGAAATCCATTTCCGGCGTCGCCTGCAAACCCTGCTCTCCGTCGATGATCTTGTGGCGGGCGTTCTGGATGAACTGGAGCGGCAGGGGGTGCTGGACACGACCTACATTCTCTTCAGTTCCGACAATGGCTTTGGCCTGGGTGAGCACCGCGTTGCATTGAAGAAAGGCTCACCCTACGAGCAGGTGATCAGGGTGCCCCTGATCGTGCGGGGGCCAGGGATTCCACCGGGCGTCTCGCTCGATGTGCTGGCCTCGCAGGTCGACCTCGCGCCAACATTTACCGGCTGGGCGGGTGCGCCAACGCCCGAGTTCGCAGAGGGGCGTTCGCTGGGCGGCATCCTGGCGGGCGACCCTGTCCCGGATGATTGGCGGGCATTCCAGTTTGTGGAGTATTTCGTGGCGAGAGCAGACCGGCGCGAGCGGCAACCCGCGTTCCAGACGCTGCGGACGCAGAATGCGGTCTACGTCATCTACGGGACCGGCGAGCAGGAGCTCTACGATCTGGTCGCCGACCCCTACCAGACGGAAAACCAGGCGGCTACGACCGACCCGGACCTGCTGGCCGAGTTGCAGGCGGTCGCGGCAGCCATGATGGGCTGCGAGGGCGCGCGCTGCCGCCATATCGATCAGGAGCCGTTGCCTGCCTGGCCTGCCGCCTGAGGCTAGCGGTCTCCGAATGTCGTGGTCCAGTACCAGCCGTACTTCGAGCCCTTGCTGTGGGCGCGGCCGATCCCGATTTCCGTGAAGAGGCCACTGCGCATGTTGCGGTCGTGCCCTGGGCTGGACTTCCAGGCTTTCATCACGTCGTTTGCCGTCTCGTAGCCAGCCGCGATGTTCTCGCCCACGGCCGCGTAGTTGGTGTACCCGAAGCGGCGGATGTTCTGCTCGGCGGTGTCCCCGTTCTTCAGGGTGTGCTTGAAGTAGTTCCTTTTCGCCATATCGCGGGAGTGATAGTCTGCCGCGGCACCCAGTTTGTCGTTGAGCGTCAGCGCACCCGCACCCTGTGCGCGGCGGTAATCATTGATGAGATCGAGGAACGCGCGCTCTTCGCTATCCGGGCTGTAGCTGCCTGAGTTCCCGCTGTTGTTCTTCTTTTTCTTCTTGCCGCGCTTCTTCTTGCGCTTCTTCTTCTTCGCTTCCAGGTTTGCCAGGCCATGGCTGCCGAGCCACCCGGCCAGCAGCGCCGCCAGCAGGCCGCGCCGCCCCAGCCCGATCTGCAGGACCTCCCGCAGGCGGCTGGCTGATGTGTCGAGTGCCACACATGCTCCTTTCCAGCCCGGCGTTGCGCTGGACTGTACGAACACCAACGTGTGGGACTCCGGGTCCGTTGCGGGAAGCACGCGGCTCAGCGCAGGGTTCGATGCTCCCCCGCTATATGGCCTGGCATTGGGTGCCAGTACAACGCTGCCCTGATGAACAGCATCTGTCGCCACAGGCGCGGCCGGTCGGGCAGCACACGCCGTCGATGCAGGCCGCGTCAACACAGCATCTGTCGCCACAGGCGCGTTCCAGTGGGCAGCAACTCTCGCCAACGCATCGCGTTTCCGCCGGGCAGCACTGCGTGCCACAGGCGCGTTCGGCAAGACAGCAGGTTCCCTTGAGGCACCGGTGACCTGCCTCGCAGCAGGCGCTCCCGCACTGTCGCGTGGCGGGGCAGCACGCACCATTTCGGCAGGCGTCACCCAGGGCGCAACACGTACTGCCACACATCTGGGCGGTGGGACAGCAGCCGCCAGGGAGGCAGGTCTCCTCAGCGGAGCAGCAATCCGGCCCACAGATCTTGCCGTCGCCACAGCAGACCCCGGCGTAGCACGTCTCCCCGCCGATGCAGCAGGCGTTTTCGCAGGCGAGGCCCTCCGGGCAGCACGTCTCGTTGTTCAGGCATCGCTGGCCGTCTGTGCAGCAGGCGGTGCCGCACGCCTGTCCCGCCGGACAGCAGCCATCCGGCAGGCAGGTTGCGCCGCCGGTGCAGCAGGTATCGCCGCACACCGCGCCGCCAGGGCAACATCCATCGAGGGTGCAGGTATCTCCGGCGTCGCAGCACGTGCCGTGGCAGGCCAGGTTCTCCGGGCAACACGTGGTCCCGGTACACACCTGCCCGTCGGGGCAGCACGTGTTGCCGCAGACCGCGTTGTTCGGGCAACACGTGCCGCCGGTGCACGCTTCATCGGAGAAGCAGCAATCGTTGCCGCAGCCTTGCCCGATGGGACAGCACACCTCGCCACGGCACTCGGTTTCAGCGCCGCAGCACGTTTCGCCGCACGCCTGGGCTGTGGGGCAGCAGCCCTGTGTGGTGCACTGCTGCCCGATGGGACAGCACCCACCTTCGCACTGGCGGTCTGGCGGGCAACACGCGCCATCGACGCAGCGCTCCCCCTCCGGGCAGCACGTGGCCCCGCAGGCGCGGTCATTGGGGCAGCAGGATTGGCCAGCGCAGCGCTGACCAAACGGACAGCACAATCCAGCGCACGCGCGATCCGCGGCACAGCAGCCGGTGGCCAGGCACACAGCGCTGGGTGCGCAGCACGTGTTCTGGCAGGCGTGTTCCACCGCGCAGCACTCGTTGCCGGTACACACCTCGCCCGGCTGGCAGCAGATATCCCCGCACTCGCAAACGACCGCCACGCACCCCTGCGCCGTGCAGACGGCGTTGGCGGCGCAGCAGTGGCCATCGCACTCGCGCCCGGCAGGGCAGCACCCATCCTGTGTGCAGACGCGTCCCTCGCGGCAGCAGGTGTTTCCGCACAGGTTCTCTGGTGGGCAGCACATGTCGTCAATGCAGCGGGCCGCGTCATCGCAACACAGGGAACCGCAGACGGATGACGGCGGACAGCAGACACCAGCGTGGCAGCGCGTGCCCTCGTCGCAGCAGGTTTCGCCACACGCGCGCTGCTCCGGACAGCAATGACCATGGACACAGGTGGTGTCCGCTGGGCAGCATGCGCCATCGCAGACGCGATCTTCGTTGCAGCAGCCATCAGACAGGCAGCGCTGATCGTGCCGGCAGCAGCGGTCGCCGCAGGTCAGGGCATCCGGGCAGCACGAGCCGGCTAGGCAGGTCGATTTGCTCTCACAGCAGACATCGCCGCAGGCGTAGGCCGCGGGGCAGCATGATTCGGCAATGCAGGCGAACCCTGCGCCGCAGCAGGAATTGCCACAGACGGCCTCGTCGGCGCAGCACCCGTCACGCGTGCAGGTCTCCGTCGCGGCACAGCAGGTATCCCCGCAGGCGCGGCGGTCGGGGCAGCATGCGCCATCAACGCACGTTTCGCTCGCGCCGCAGCAGACCTCGCCGCAAATGGCGTCGATGGCACAACACTGGCCCTCGATGCAGACGTCATCGCCAGTGCAGCATTGGTCGCCGCAGCGTTGGGATGCATCACAGCATGCGTCACCCAGGCAGACCTGCTCCGCGCCACAGCAACGATTTCCACAGACCAGGTCATCCTGGCAGCACGTGTGACCGAGACACGTTTCGCCACCT
>JALYWD010000221.1 GCA_030852885.1 Chloroflexota bacterium
GCTTGCAGGCTGCGCGCCTGGTTCCACCAGATGATGTTGGCAATCAGGCCCGGCAGGAAGAAGGGGAAATAGAGGATAAGGGCAAAGAACGCCTGCCAGCGAAAGCTCCGCATGCGCGGCGCCGGGATCCAGTACAGGTGCTGGCGCAAGGGCGCCTGGGCCGCGAATGTGGCTGGCGCGGCGTAGGGCGGGGGCGCTTGCCGGGGAACCAGGGGTGCGGCGACCGGGGAACCAGAAAGATCCACTGTTGGCTCGCCCCACGAGACGCGGAATTCCATCTGGCGGCGGCGAGACTGAGAAGTTTGCGGAGCGGGTATCGGCTGCGGAGCGCCACACTGGGTGCAAACCAGGGTGCCGGCAGCGAGCGCACTATTGCAGAAGCGGCAGATCATGATTCCGTCTCGTGGCGCCCGGATGCCAGTACGCAATACCCGCGCGGAGGGTACCGTCCGGCATCAGAACGGGCAACATGCGATCATCGTTCCGGATCATATCAACCAGCGGAGCGACCGATGACAGACCTCCTGTTGCACGCCCGGGATATCAGCAAGCGCTACGGCGGTATCGACGCGCTCAGGAGCGTCAGCCTGGAAGTCCACCCGGGTGAAGTGGTGGCCCTGATGGGCGAAAACGGCGCCGGGAAATCCACCATGGCGAAGATCATCGCCGGCGTGGAGCGAGCAGACGGCGGCGTCATCGAATGGGACGGCCAGGAGACGCACTTCCGGGACACGCGGGATGCCACTGCCGCCGGCATCGCCATCGTGCTGCAGGAACTCAGCCTGGTCCCGGATCTCTCCGTGGCGGAAAACGTGTTCCTGGCGCATCGCTCAGCGTATCGCGGCGGCTGGTGGCTTGATCGCGCCGCCGTTGCCCAGGGCACGCTGGACCTGGCCGCCCGGCTGGGCTGGGACTTTCCCCTGGACCCGGAGCGGAAGGTCAGTGACCTCACTATTGCCGAGCAGCAGATGGTCGAGATTCTGCGCGCGCTCTCCCTGGATGCGCGGCTGGTCATCCTGGACGAGCCGACGGCCACCCTCAGCCCGCATGAGGTCGATGTCCTCTTCTCGCTGGTGCGACGCTTGCAGGAGCGCGGGACCGCGTTCCTGATCGTCACGCACCGCCTGGAGGAGGTGTTCGCTCTCGCGGACCGCATCACGGTCTACCGGGATGGTGAGCTCTCTGGCGCCTTCGTGACGGCGGAAACGAACCAGGCGGAGATCATCCGGGCGATGGTGGGCCGCGACCTGGGCGATCTCTTCACCATCCGGCAGCGGCAGCTCCCGGGCGATGCCGTCCTGGATGTGCAAGGGCTTGCGCTGGGTCGCGAGAGCGCACCCGCCAGTTTCCAGGTGCGCCGGGGCGAGATTGTCGGGATCGCCGGGCTGGTGGGCGCCGGGCGCACGGAACTGGTGCGTGCCATCTTCGGGGCGGACCGCGCGGCCCACGGCCGCGTCATGCTCAATGGCACGGCGGGCCTGGTGCGCTCGCCGCAGCGGGCCATCGCCCAAAGCGCGGCCATGGTGCCGGAGGACCGCAAGCGGCAGGGCCTGCTGATCGACCTTCCTATAGAAGATAACGTCGAGCTGGCGGACCTGGCCGCCAACGGTGGCTTCTGGCTGCAGCCCCGCCGCGCCCGGAGCCTCGTGAACCGCATGCGCGATGACCTGCAGATCAAGGCGCCACGCCTCTGGCAGAGCGTGAGCAGCCTTTCCGGCGGGAATCAGCAGAAAGTCGTCATCGCCAAATGGCTGGCGCTTGACCCAGACCTGCTGATCCTGGATGAGCCGACGCGCGGGATCGACATCGGCACCAAGTTCGAGCTCTACCGGCTGATCGATGCCTTCGCCGCGCGCGGCAAAGCGGTGCTGCTGGTCTCCTCGGAGTTGCCGGAGATCCTGGCGCTGTCAGATCGGGTGCTGATCATGCGCAATGGCGCGATCGTGGCGGAACTGCCGCACGCCGAGGCCAGCGAGGAAGCGATCCTGTCCCACGCGGTGGGGGAGACGGCCGGCACACCTGGCTGACCGCGCAATCGGGACATGCCGCGACACGCGCCGGAGTAGCGAGGGTAAGGACCTCACTGGCACATAGCCCTGAGCCGGTTGCGCCGCGAACGTTGTGAGAAGCATCCTGCCAGACACGGTACGATGGCATATCTGACTTGCCGACCCTGGCCACGACGCCAGCAGCACGATGGAGACCGCCGCGATGGCCAATGCCGTGCCTGTGAGCCCGAAAGCGAACCCGCTGCCGACGCAGCGCGGCGAACGCGGGCGCCGCTTCCTGGACGAGTACCGCGTCGAGCTGGCCATGCTGGGCGCACTGGCGCTGCTGTGCGTCATCCTGACGCTGATTGCCCCGAACTTCCTGACGTCCGGGAACCTGCGCAATGTCCTCTGGCAGGTGACGGCCATGGGGATTATCTCCTTCGGCCAGACCTTCGTGATCCTCACCGGCGGCATCGATCTCTCCGTCGGGGGCATCGCGGCGATTTCAGCGATGGCAGGCGGACTCTTGATGACCGCCAATGGCAGTGAGCATGTGGCCCTGGGCATCATTGCTACGCTGCTCATCGGCCTGCTGGCCGGCACCGTCAACGGGCTGATCATCGCCTATGGGCGGCTGGCGCCCTTCATCGTCACGCTCGGCATGCTTTCCATCACGAACTCGTTGACCTACGTGATCTCGGACGCGAAGTCGATCACGGGCCTGCCGGAGGCGTACCGGTACTGGGGGCGGGGCGAAATCCTGGGCGTGCCGCTCTACCTGATCACGTTCATCGTGCTCTTCGTGGCCGGCCAGATCTTTCTCTCGCGCACCAAGCCAGGTCGCTTCATCTACGCCATCGGCAGCAACGAGGAGGCCGCGCGGCTGGCGGGCGTGAATGTGCGCGCCTACAAGACGCTGCCGTACGCCATCACCGGGGTGCTCTGCGCCATTGCCGCCATCATTCTCTCCGGCAAGCTGGGCGCGATCGATCCAGACACCGGCACCGGTCTGGAGCTGCGCACCATCGCGGCCGTGGTGATCGGCGGCACCAGCCTCTTCGGCGGCAAGGGGAGCCTGTACGGCACGATGATCGGCGTCTTTCTCATCGGGTTCCTGAGCAACGGCCTGAACCTGCTGCGCGTCAACGCCTTCTGGCAGGGCACGGCGGTCGGCGTGGTCATCATCCTCTCCGTTCTCGTAGAACGGATGTCCCGCCGCGGGTAGCAGCACTGCACGGTGTGCCGCGCGTTGTGGCACGATACGGACTGTGGACGAAGTCCGGCAACGACGAATGGATGACTCTCGGGGGAGAGCCGGCGCGTTGCTGGCAATGTCGAAGGAGACACACCATGGCCGAATCATCGGTTGACCGTCTGCTGAGCGGCCGGCTTTCCCGCCGGGGCGCCCTGCGCGGCGCGGCAGCCGCCAGCCTGGCGGTACCCGCACTCAGCTCGCTGCTCCCTGCCGCCATGGCGCAGGACGAAACGTACCAGGTGGCCTATCTCACACCGGGCCTGAACGTGCCCTTCTGGAAGTACCTCTCGGACGGCATCAAGCAGCAGGCCGCGAAGGACTCCGAGGAGACCGGCGCGACGATCACGGTGACCGACTACGACTCCCGCAATGACGCGGGCACGCAGTTGCAGAACGCCCAGGACGCCATCACGGCCGGGGTCAACCTGATTATCCTCTCCCCGACGGATAGCTCCTCCGCACCGACGGTGCTGGAGGCGGCCCAGGAAGCGGGCGTGCCGGTCGTTATCGCGGACATCGGCACGGACGAGGGCGAGTACGTCTCCTTTGTCATCTCCAGCAACGAGCAGGGCGCCTACGACGCCGGCAAGGTGATGATGGAGAAGATGAAGGAGCAGGGCTGCGAGGGTGGTGATGTGCTGATGATCACCATCTCGCAGGCGCGCCTGAACGGCCAGAACCGCACCAAGGGCATCACCCGCGCGGTCGAGGAGGCGGGCAGCAAGATCGTGCAGTTCCTGCAGAGCGAGGATTACACGCGGCAGGAAGCGCAGGCCCAGGCCAGCGACATGCTGAGCGCGAACCCAGAGGCGTGCGGCTTCTTCACGCAGCACGACGAAGCGGCGCTCGGTGCGCTGACGGCGATCGAAGAGTCGGGCCGCGCCGAAGACATCGTGTTTGCCTCCTTCGATGGCAGCCCCGAGAGCGTGGAACTGATCAAGCAGGGCAAGCTGGTGGCCGCCGCCATGCAGCAGCCGGTGCTGATGGGCCGCATTTCGATGGAAGTGGGCCTGAAGGCGCTGCGTGGGGAAGAGGTCGACAAGGAAACGGAAGTCCCGACGATCCTGGTCACCCCGGAGAACGTCAACGACATCGAGACCACACTACAGGACACCGTCTTCCCGGTCGAGGGCGGCGCTGCGGCGACGCCAACGGCGTAGGTCCACCCAGGTGTAGTCTGGGAGGTGAGGGCGAAAAACGCCCTCACCTCGGCTCCATCACGCCGCGCCATCTTTGGCACGCCATTCCCCACCAGCACGATGTAAGGTGTCATCCAGGCGGAGGGCGCTTCGCGGGTCTATCTCCTCGGCAAGTTGGCGATCTCCACCCGCTCTTCAATCCCCTGCGGCGTGAAGCCGAAGACCTGGCCGTAGAAGTCCAGCTCGCCTTCCAGGGCGCGACGAATGTTCTCGGCGCGGCGGAAGCCGTGCCCCTCGCCCTCGAAGACGGTCATGGCGACGGGCAGGCCGCGCTGGGCCATGGCGTCGTACATCTTCTCCGCCTGGTCCGGCGGCACCACCGTGTCCTCGCTCCCCTGGAAGAGCGCGAGAGGCACGGTGATCTGCTCCAGGTGGTGGATGGGCGAGCGTTCCATATAGACATCCCGCCGGTCCGGGTAGGGGCCGACGAGGCGGTCCAGGTAGCGCGATTCGAACTTGTGGGTGTCCGTGGTCATCGTCTCCAGGTCGCTGATCCCGAAGTGGCTGACCCCGGCCTGGAACTGATCGGCGAAGGTGAGCGCGGCGAGCGTGGTGTAGCCGCTGGCGCTCCAGCCGCGAATGGCGGTGCGTTGCGGGTCCACGATTCCCTGGTCTATGAGGTACCTGGCGCCATTGACGTGGTCCGCCACGTCCACGATGCCCCAGGCGTCATCGAGCCGGTTGCGATAGCTGCGGCCATAGCCGGTGCTGCCGCCGTAGTTGACATCCAGCACGGCGAACCCGCGCGAGGTCCAGTACTGCCAGGAGAGGTTCATGGCGGTCGATGTGGCGCTGGTGGGGCCGCCGTGGCTCTGCACCAGAAGGGGCGGAAGCTCTCCCTCGGGCGCCGCGAAATCCTTGTTCCGCGGCAAATAGAGGAAGGCGTGCGCCGTGAGGCCGCCCCCGGTCGGGAAGGAGACGGGCTGCGGTACGGAGATGTAGCCGGGGTCGATCTCGACATCCAGTGAGCGCTTCAGCTCGGTGAACGCGCCGCTGGCATGGTCGTAGCGGACGATGGTGGTGGGGATGCTGGCGCTGCCGCCAACGAACAGCGCCTCACCCTCGCGTACGGCCAGATCGCCGATCTCGGTGTAGGGGGAAGCGATATCGGTCACCGTGCCGTCACGCAGATCGACGGTCGCGAGTTGCCAGAAGCCGCCCCGTGTGTACGCAGCCAGGATGGTGTCGGCATCGAGGTAGCCGTAGGTCGAGACGCCGAAGACCCAGAGCGGGCCGCCGAACTCCGCCTCCAGGTCCGTCACCTGCTCGTCGCTGGTCATGCCCGGACGCCAGCGGTAGAGATTCCACCACTCGTTGCGGTCAGAGACGAAGTAGAGCGTGCCGTCCGGGGCCCAGGAGGGCTGGAAGATCGACTCATCGTTGCCGCCCGCCACGTGCTGCTTGCTGGCGACCGTGCCATCTTCCGCCAGTTCCGCCACCCACAGTTCGCTGCCGTCCCACGGCATGTTCGGGTGGTTCCACTGGATCCAGGCCAGGCGCTGGCCGTCCGGACTGAGCCGGGGGTAGGCGTAGAAATCCGCGCCCTCGGTCAGCACCACCCCTCCGTTCTCGTCGCCCTCCAGGCCGGTGGCGACGATGGTGTTCACTGCCTCGCCCTCGCCCCGATGATCCTCCCGCACGGCGATGAGCCGGTTGCGCGGGGTATCGAAGATGAAATCGGCGTAGCGCAGGGCCGTTTCTGGCGTGATCGGGCGCGTCTTGCCGTCCGGCTCGACGCGGTAGAGGCGAGTGTCGTGGAAGTGGGCGAAGATCAGGACGCCGTCCTGCACGGCGTACGCGCCGCCGCCGTACTCGTGGACGCGGGTGCGCACGTTGGCGGCGTCTGGCACAGCGTTGACGGTGCTGCCGTCCGGGCGGCGGCGCACCGCCACCGAGCGCCCCCCTTCCTCCGCGCGCGATTCCAGCCAGTAGACATCCTGGCCATCGAAGCTGGGGCCAGAGACGGGTACCCGCCGCCCGGTGATCAGTTCGGTGGAGATGGGCGAGTACCAGGACCCGTAGGGCGCTACCGTAACCATGTGGCCTCCCGTGTGTGCGCGACATCGTCATGCATTGCCGCATTGTCCCCGACCTGGGGCGTCCCCTGCACGCAAGGCCGTGCCCTTACCGGGTTATCCGCGATAATGCGCCCAGGATTGCCACGCGACAGAGGGAAACGGACTGATGCTGACCACGCTCGTTGGATTGACCGAGGACGAACTGGATACCCCGGCCCTGGTGGTGGATATCGATACGCTGGACCGCAATATCGCCCACGTCGCGCAGACGCTGCGCGAGGCCGGGGTGCAGTGGCGGCCGCACGCCAAGGGGCACAAGACGCCGGCCATCGCCAACCGCTTCATGCAGGCGGGCGCGATTGGCGCGACGGTGGCCAAGGTGGGCGACGCCGAGATCATGGCGGCCGCCGGGATCACGGACATCCTGATCGCCAACCAGGTGGTGGGACCGATCAAGACGCGCCGCCTGATGGGGCTCATCGCCTCCTCGGGCGCGGATGTCATCGTCTCGGTCGATAGCGAAGCGAATGTGCGCGAGCTGAACGAGATGGCGGGGCAGTTCGGGGTCAAGCCGCGCGTGGTCATCGAGGTCGATTCCGGCATGAAGCGCTGTGGCATCGCCCCGGGCGAGCCAACCGTGGAGCTTGCGAAGTTCATCGCCGCCCAGCCGCACCTGCGCTTTGCCGGGGTGATGGCCTGGGAAGGGCACGCCGTCTCGATGCGGGATGATGACCAGCGCCGGGACACGGTCACGAAGGCGGTAACGACCCTGACCGCAACGGCCGACGCCGTGCGCGCGGCGGGCATCCCGGTCGATATCGTCTCCTGCGGCGGCGGCGGCACCTACCTGACCTCCTCCACCATCCCCGGCGTGACCGAGGTGCAGGCGGGCGGCGTGACGATGGGGGATGGCTTCTACCGCGATCTCGGCTCCCCGGTGGAGCCCGCGCTCTTCCTGATCACGACCGTGGTCAGCCGCCCCGCGCCGGACCGCATCATCGTGGATGCCGGGCGCCGCTCCATCGATCCCAGCCAGAAGGCGCCGGACGTGCCGGAGCTGGAGGGCGTGACCAGCCTCAAGTTCTCCGCCGAGCACGGCACCATCCAGCTCGATCACGACGCCGCCACCCCGAAAGTCGGAGACCGCATCAAGATCCGCGTCAACTACACGGACCAGGCGGTCCACCTGCACGAAACCCTCTTCGGCGTGCGCGACGGCAAGATCATCGCGGCGTGGCCGGTGCAGGCGCGGGGGAAGATCCAGTAGCGAGGTGGAGGCGCGCTGAGGCGCTCAGGGAGTAAGGGAGTGAGGAGGTGTTACTTCTGCACGGCTTGTGCGGTCGTTACACTCACCGCTTCCCTGATCTTCCTCAGCGCCGCTCCACCTGGGCAATGAAACAGCCCGCCTCGGTATTGCGTAGGTGCACATAGGCCACCGACGGGTCGCCAAAGAGGCGGGCCAATGCGCTTTCGACTTGCCGGTCGTGACCGTTGTCGAGGCGTTCCTGAGCGACCAGGCGGCGTCCACTGGCGTAGGCGATCAGCGTGAGTGGGATAAACCGGAGATCGTCCGGGAACGAACCGTCTTCATGCGGCGGGCATTCGGTGGCGTGCACGTAGATGGGGCCGGGCAACGGGAATGGCTCATGCCCCGAAAAGGGGTCGTAGGTGAACAAGAGCCGCTCGTCCTGGCCGACCACCATGGGCCGGAGGCAGAGCCGGCAGGGGCCGTACCCATCCGCCACGTCGGCGTGGGCAGGGTGGCCGTACCCGGGAGCCTTCCGGGACTGGCGAACCTCCTGGGCAACCCTCTCCGGAATTGGCGCCACGAAGTACTCGGCGTCGGGTTCTCTGTGGTCCATGTCGCGTACTCCTCCTGTGTCGAGCTCCTCGCCGACCCTCGGCTCCGGCTCTGATGTTGCAGACCGAATCCCTTATTCCGGATACGAGGAACTCTCTTGTAGCAGCAGACGTCGCTTCCGTTCGGGTCCCCAGCGATAGCCCCCGGGCTTCCCGTCCGACCGAACGACCCTGTGGCAGGGCACGGCAACCGCAACCCGGTTCGCCGCGCACGCCCGTGCCACCGCGCGCGCCGCGCCGGGCGCTCCGATCATTTCGGCGATGTCGCGGTAGCTCCGGGTTTCGCCCGGCGGGATCGCAGCCAGCGCTGCCCACACCCGACGCTGAAACGTCGTACCGCCGGCATCCAGCGGCAGGTCGAAGGCGGGGGAACATCCCTCGAGATGGGCCACCGCCTTCCTCACGAAGGGCGCAACCGCGTCGAGGTCGCGGCGCAATTCGGCCCGCGGCAGGTCTCGCCGCAACTCGGCCAATACATCCTCGTCTTCACCGAACAAGAGGGCGCATACGCCGCGGTCAGTTGCCGCGACGAGCATCCGACCCAGCGGGCTGTCCACCACGTCATAGGCGACGTACTGGCCTTCGCCGCCACGCCGGTACGCGCCCGGCGACATCCCCAGGCGCCCCGCCGCGTCGGCGTACGCGGTGGCGGTGGAGCTGTAACCAGCCTCGAGGATGGCGGTGGTAACGCTTGGGCCCTGGCGCAACTCGTCCTTGAGCCGGTCAGCGCGAACGGCCACCGCGTACTGTTTGGGACTGGCGCCCGTTGCCCGCTTGAACACCCGCTGGAGGTGGTATGGGCTGAGTCCGACCGACTCACCAAGCTGCCGCAACGACGGCGGCGGACCTGCCGCCTCAAGCAGGCTGCGCACCCGCGCGACCACCCGCGTCTCCGTGTCTACCTCCTGCGGCCGGCAGCGACGGCACGGCCGGAATCCTGCCCGTTGGGCGGAAGCAGCGTCGTC
>JALYWD010000235.1 GCA_030852885.1 Chloroflexota bacterium
GAGGCGGTCAGGAGCGGTTGCAGGTCAGCTGGCTGGTAGGCCTGCCTGATCGGCTCCAGCTCTGGCCCAGCCATCCAGTAGTAGTCATAGCGGCCGGGTGTCCAGAAGTGATGATGGGAATCAACGACAGGGGTGCGCTCCGTCACGTGGTCTCCTTTCATCGGCGTTGCATGGCGTCATTGTCACCGGTCGCGAGGACCCACGCAGGGTCGCGCAGAGGCCCGCGCGCTGCGGTAGTCTTGCCGGATGATGAACGCAGGTGGTGCTGAGGACGACCCTCAACCGGTACAGGACAAAACGCAAATGCAACGCACGTCGTACGACGTCATCGTCGTCGGAGCCGGTGTCGCCGGGCTGGCGTTCACCCTTTCATTGCCAGTCGATCTGCGCGTCGCGCTGCTCACGAAAGGCGCTCTGGGCGAGAGCAATACGCGCTACGCCCAGGGCGGGCTCTCGGCGGCGGTCGGCCCCGATGACAGCCCGGAGTTGCATGCCCAGGACACGCTGACGGCGGGTGCTGGACTCTCGGATGCGGAGGCGGTTGAGACCCTGGTCGCCGGCGCGCCCGAGGCCGTGCGCTGGCTCACCGCGTTGGGCGCTGCCTTTGACACTGGTCCCACCGGCGAGGTGCTGCTGGGGCGCGAAGCCGCGCACTCCCGGCGTCGCGTGCTCCATGCTGGTGGTGACGCCACTGGCGCCGAGATCGAGCGGGCCCTGGTCGCTGGTGTGCGCGAGGACATCAATGTCGATGTCTTCGCCGGCGCGTTTGTCGTCGATCTCGTTGTCATGGATAGGCGCTGCCGGGGCATCATCGCCGAACTGGAGCCGGGCACGGGCCTGACCTTCCTGGAAGCGCCGGTCACCGGCCTGGCGGCGGGCGGCGCGGGCCACCTCTGGGCCACGACCTCCAACCCGCTCGGGGCAACCGCTGACGGCCTGGCGATGGCGCTGCGCGCGGGTGCCGTCGTGGCGGACACCGAGTTTGTCCAGTTCCACCCTACCGTCCTCGTGATTTCCGGGGCAACCCCGTTCCTGGTCTCCGAGGCGGTACGCGGCGAAGGCGCGTACCTGCGCGACGCCGCTGGTGAGCGCTTCATGCTGGGCAATCACCTGTTAGCTGAACTCGCGCCGCGCGATGTCGTAGCCCGCGGAATTCAGCAGCAGATGGCACTGGACCAGCGAGACCACGTGGACCTGGATCTGCGTCATCTCGATCCAGACGAGGTTCGCGCCCGCTTTCCCACGATCACGAGCGAACTCGCTGATCGGGGCCTGGACCTCGCGACTGATTTGATCCCGGTCGCGCCCGCTGCCCACTACTTCATTGGCGGCGTGGTGGCGGACACGGAGGGGCGAACCAGCTTGCCCGGGCTGCTCGCGTTCGGGGAAGCTGCCTCGACTGGCATCCATGGCGCGAACCGCCTTGCTTCCAACTCTCTCCTGGAGGGGCTGGTCTTTGGCATGGCTGGCGCGGACCGGCTGGCTGAGGAATGGCCGCTCGTCGCCGCTGAAGCTGCTTCGCTCCCACCAGTTCCCGATCCGGCACTACCGGTGATTGGTCTGAGTGGTGATGTCGAGGCGCTGCGCCGGCAACTCCAGCGCGTCATGAGCCGGGAGGTCGCTGTCGTGCGAGATGCCGAGGGCCTGGCAAGGGCGCGCGCGGCCATAGACGCCATTGCAGCCGCAACTGACGACAGGATCGGCGCGCCGGAAACAGGGCATCGTGAACGCTGGGAGCTCCGCAACCTGGTCGACGCCGCGCGCTCCGTGATCGACAACGCGGCGTTCCGTGAGGAGAGCCGCGGCGCGCACTATAGGGCGGACTTCCCGGCGGCGAACCCGGGATTGGCAGGTGAGCACACGTTGCGCGCGGAGGATGGCTCCCTGAGATTCGGCAAGCTGGCTGACGCGTTGCCGGCTACCAGTCGTTTCTGAATGGCCAGGCACCTCCCGCTTTAGCTGTCGTCCCCGGGCGCGGCGCGCAACTCCTCCACCTCACGGCGGAGGTCGTCGATGTCCTGGAACTGCCGGTAGACCGACGCAAACCGGATGTAGGCCACTTCGTCGAGTGCCTTCAGCTCCTGCAGCACTGCCTCGCCAATGGCGGATGAAGGAACCTCGGCGGTGCCGCGCGCGAGCAGCGTCGCCTCGACGCGGGCCATCAGCGCCTCGATTTCGGCTTCCCCGACTGGACGCTTGGTCAGGGCCACGCGCAGCTTCTGTCGCAGTTTGACCGGGTCGAACTCCTGCCGCCGTCCATCCTTCTTGACGATGACCAGGCTCACCGGCTCCACGCGCTCGTAGGTCGTGAAGCGACGGCCGCACGCAGGGCACTCGCGGCGGCGACGAATACTGTCGCCGCCGCTGAGTTCACGGCTATCGGTGACCCGAGAGTCGGGCTCATGACAGAAGGGGCAGCGCATAAGTCGACCGGGCTAGCGCTCCCGCAGGAACTTGATGATCGACGATTCCGCGACCCAGTCATCCTCCGGGAAGGACGTGGCCGGCGAGACGTTCTGGTTCTGCGACCCGGAGGAACGCTGTGGTGGCGAGATTGGCGCTGGTTGGGATGACGACGCCGGCGGGCGATACGTCTGCCGCTCAGGCTCGCGCATGGGGCGCGGCTCCCGCACCGGCGCCCGGCCCAGGGTATCGAAGAAATCTCCGCGCTGGTCGAAGCCGGTCGCGATCAACGTGATGCGAACACCATCACCCAACGAGGGATCGATCGAGGTGCCGTAGATGATCTCGGCTTCCTCATCGACTGCCGCGCGGATAACATCCGCCGCCTCGCTCGTCTCCAGCAGCGTGAGGTTGGAGCCGCCGGTGATGTTGTAGAGCACACCGGTTGCGCCCTGGATATCCATCTCCAGCAGCGGGCTGTGAATCGCCTGCTGGGCCGCGTCGATGCACCGGGTCTCGCCCGTGCCGTAGCCAATGGCCATCAGCGCGGAGCCAGCCTCCTTCATCACCGTCTTGACGTCAGCGAAGTCCAGGTTGATGACGCCCGGCTTGGTGATCAGGTCGGAGATCCCGCCGATCCCCTGGCGCAGCACATCATCGGCGAGGCCGAAGGCCTCCTCGATCGAGGTCTTGGCATCAACCATGTCCAGCAGGCGCTGGTTCGGGATCACGATCAGCGCGTCCACCGTCTCAC
>JALYWD010000257.1 GCA_030852885.1 Chloroflexota bacterium
ATCGTGGTGGACCGGCCGGAAGATGTTGGCCCCGCCTGGGACCGCGCCCTCACGAGTGACCGCCCGGTCGTCATCGACGCCATCGTCGACGCCAACGTGCCCACCATCCCGCCCGACCCCAGCCAGCAGGTCATCAACAAGATCACGCAGGCCCTGGCCAAAGAGGAAGACGCCGAGCTGGTCAAGCGGCAACTGGCCCGCGAGGGAGTAGAGGTCTAACTCGCGCCCCCGTCCGCTGAGCCTGACACCCTACAGGTTCACCGCTGACCATGCCACACCAACGTTGCGAAGGGGTGTGCGCAGGGATTGTCGGAGTGAGGTGATACCCTCCCGATCTCGAGCTTGACGAGAGGGTGGCGGCTGGCGGCCGCCGTGGGAGGGTACCGGCGTGGACGATAGCACGGGCTCCGCCGTGCTGGCGGCGGCGAGCGCGGAGCTGGCGGCGTTGTGGGAGCGGGTGGTCCGCGCGGAGGCGAGCAGCCTGGAGACGGCGGAACAGACGATGCGTGACGGGGTGCTGGCCATCGGGGCGCAGGTGCTCGCTGCGGCGGTGGCCCAGCGCGGGACCGGCAAGGCTGGACCCCGGATGGCCTGCTCCTGTGGCGGGGCGGCACGCTTCGAGGGCTACCGGGGGAAGGACGTGCAGACGCTGGTCGGCTGGATCACGATCCGTCGGGCTTACTACGTGTGTGGGACGTGCGGCCAGGGGTGCTGCCCCCTCGATGCGGCGTTGGGGCTGCGGCGCGACAGTCTCAGTCCGGGCGTGCGCCGCCTGACGGGACGGCTGGGGGCCGTGCTGCCCTTTGCCGAGGCGGCGCGGACGTTGCACGAAACGGCCCGGGTGCAGCTGTCGGCCAGCACGGTGCGCACGATCACCGAAGCGGTCGGGGCGCGACGGGAGCAGGCGCTGGCGACCGAGATCGCCGTAGCCTGGGCGCAGGGGCTGCCGCCCGCGAGGGGCGTGCCACCAGATCGGCTCTACGTGGCGATGGACGGGGTGCGCATCCTCGGCACCGATGGCGCGGGGCGTGAGGTCAAGGTCGGGGTCGTGGTGCCGGTGCAGCAGCAGGCCGCGGGGGAACGGCGCGCGCCCGCCAGCTACGTCGCCGGGCTGGAGCCGGCGGACCGCTTCGGGCCGCGCGTGGCCGTGGAGGCCCACCGCCGGGGGCTGGAAGGTGCTGGCGAGGTAGCCGTGCTCGGGGATGGGGCCGAGTGGATCTGGAATCTGGCCCGCGAACACTTCCCGCACGCGCTCCAGATCGTCGATTGGTTTCACGCCAGTGAGCGGATCTGGGCCCTGGGCCGCGCTCGCTTCGGGGAGGGGACGGCGGCGACCGGCACCTGGGTGGCGGGGCAGTTGGCGCGGCTGGCCCAGGGTGAGGCCGCCACGCTGGCGCGCGACTGGCAGGAGCTGCCCTGTGGCGGCGCGGCGGCAATGGTCCGTGACGACCAGGTGACGTACTTCACCAACCAGGCGCCGCGCATGGCCTACCACCGCTACCGGGCGGCGGGCTGGGATATCGGCTCTGGTCTGGTGGAGAGCGCCTGCAAGTACGTGATTGGCGCGCGCGAGAAGGGTCCGGGCATGCGCTGGAGCGATCACGGCGCCCAGACTGTGGCGGCCGTGCGCGTCCTCCTCTGCAATGACGAGTGGGCCACCCATGACCTCGCCGCCTGATCCCGACAATTCCTGCGCGCACCCGTTGCGAAGGACTGGGTGGCGCCCTCGCTGGAACCTATTGGTGTCGTGGCTCACAGGCCAACAAAGCCGGCGTCGCAAGACGCCGGCCCGAATCCCCTCGCTGCGGGTTACTTTCTGCGCCCCCTGTCGCCCTTCCCATGCTTCTTGTTCTTCTTGTCCGTGCTGCTGGGGGGCCCTGTGATGGTGTGGGGTCGTTCCTGCTCCAGCCGAAAGTCGTGCGGCAGGCGGTGAACGACGCTTTCGATGATCTGGCGGATCCTGGCGAAGGTGCGCCCGCGGATCCCCGGCCATACGACCCTGGCATAGGTGGCGGGGAACTGAGCACCAACGCCCCAGCACACAACCTTGTGGCCGCTTGCCCGGGCTGCAAGCACGCGAAGGGCAATCACCTGGTCTCTGTCCGGTGCGGTTCTTTTCCCTGAATTCAGGTGCCGCGCCGCCGCACTGCTCCGCAGCGCCGGCTGCAGGCGGTGGTTGCTCCCTTGCCTTTGCAGTGGATAGGCAGTTTCGCTCCTGTTCTGCCTTGTGTGATGAGCAAGTGATAGCTAAGATCGACTCACCGTACGGACCGGTGGGCTGCAGGTACAACGATAACAACCAGCGAGGGACAGCATGGACCATGCATTTGTGGCGGCACTCACGCGTCGCGCGTCCTTGTTGACACTTGGTTCCGCAGGGCTGGCCGCTCTGGCGCAGCCGATGGTGAGCAGCGCAAAGAAAAAGAAGAAAAAGCAAAAGAAGGGCGACGTCAACCAGTTCTGCAAGAAGCAGGTCGATCAGTGCCGCACCTTCTTGTCGGCATCGTGTGAGGGCGAAGGCCAGGCGGCGTGTCTGCTCGCCGTGGAGACCTGCTGCCCGGAATTTGGCACCTGTAATTTCGCCGGCTTTTTCGATTGCATTGCGCAGTTCCAGTCCTAGACGCCGCTCGTGGGCCGACTGCGCTCAGTGCGGAAGGGTGATCCCGAACTGGTATGAGCTCAACCAAGGAGTTGACCGTGACCGAGCGGACCTTTGATACCCTGACCCGCCGTGCCTCATTGCTAGGGCTCGGTGTCGGCATAGCGGCCTTCAGCAGCCCATTAACGGCAGGGGCGAAAAAGAACAAGAATAAGAAGATCAAGAAGAAGGCAAAGAAGAAATGTCAGGACCAGATTCCACAGTGTCAAGCGGAAATCATTGCCCTTTGTCAAGGTAATCAGTCCTGCCTCGATGCCGAGCTCCCCTGTTGTCCGACTCTTGCTGACTGTAATCTCATCGCATTCTTCGGCTGCCTCGCGGGTAGCTAGTCTACGGCCAATCAGCATGTGCACGGGCCGGCGTCAACATGCCGACCCGTGCATTTTTGCTCCGCCATAAGCTCAGTGGGCAGAAGCGTGACTATGGTGGTGGGGTATGGCCAGTGCCGGTGGCAATGAGCGTGGCCGTGGCCGGATCATGGAAGAAGGCATCAACGCCTGGCGTTCTGCTAGCTGGCCTGCCTGCATTCTGCGTTGGGCGCTGCCATGGGACGCTCAGGTGTGGCGGCAGGCTATCCTGCGCGGCAACTTGTCCGAGCCGGGATGATGCACATGATGGTGCCTTGCGCCGGAGCACCACTGGCAGCGCCTCGTGACAGATACTCGCTGGGCGACGATGAGCACAGGGAGCTGCACGATGATGACTGATCCGCCCACTGACCTCGAGCAAGCCGACCAGTTGCGAGACCTGGAGCGTATCCGGCTGCAGGCGCTGGTCCGCAAAGATATGGTGGTGGCCGGTCGGCTCCATGCCGAGGACTTCCAGCTGATTACCCCGATGGGGGCCACCCTGAGCAAGGAGGCGTATCTCGGGGCGATTGCCGACGGCGACATGACCTACCGCACCTTCGAGCCAGACGGAGAGATCGCCGTGCGGCTTGCCGGGGACACGGCGGTCATCCGCTACCGGTCCCGGCTGGAGATCATGGCCGATGGCCACCTCACGCCCCTGGCCCCCTACTGGCACACGGACCTCTACGAGCGACAGGCGGGCTCCTGGCAGATCGTGTGGTCCCAGGCGACGGCCATCCGCTAGTCACCATATCCGGGCTGCGGGGGAGCCGAGCACACCGGAGACGATTTTTCGGGTTGCCTCACGGGCGAAAGCGATCTTCACCACGTTGCTTGCCACCTCGTCGACGGCGGCGCTCGTTCTGTGCCATGTGGAGCGCCTCTCTCAGAGGGGCTCATGGTGTTTTCTCCGGTTGGTTTGGGGTGCGCAATGCACCTGCTGCCGGCTCCACCCAGACCGGATTGCTCCAGGCCCGTCCATCCCGGTCGACCACCACCACCCGCGCATATGCCCCTCGAAACGGCGTCAGGTCAAAGACCACATCGGTGAGTGGACCCGAGCCGTCGCTCACCATCTCTGTCCCGGCCTGCCAACGCTCTCCGATCCTGGTCAGCCCGATCAGGTGTGCGTCACTCGTGCGCACCTGGAGATGATTCCCGGCCAGGCGCAGGAACGCGATGCGCGGCCCCTGTATCGAGAAGCGGCGGACCGCCCGCAGCGCGGCAGACGTGTCGTCGCACCCCCGGCGTCAGCACGCAGGCAGGTGGCGCCGAGCAGACCGCGGCCACCCTGCGTAGCGAACGCCCTCCGGCCATGATTTCCGGGGCGTCTACCATTCCGCGCGGTGCACTCAGGCACGTCTGGCTGAGGCCGTGTCAGGGCATCCGTTTTGGGCTGGTCACCATGACGCATCCGGCGCCGTGCCTGATGCGACGCCGCAATACAGACGGCCCAGGACATAACCGGCACGATGCGGTGTCACACCAGGAGCGTTCGACATGTGCGTTAGGAACGTGGACCGCGCTCAGGAAGTCTCCAATCCGGATGGGGCCACCCAGCACGCGGCCAGGCCGCGCCGGCCCGTCGCGTACCGCGATCTCCCACCTGCCGCGTTGATCGAGCACGCCCTCAGCAGTGGCGATGCCATGCTGACCGATCACGGAGCGCTTGCCGTCACCACCGGCGAGCACACCGGCCGCTCCCCGCAGGACAAGTACATCGTGCGCCACGGCGCCATGGCGGATGAGATCTGGTGGGGCGATGTCAATCAGCCCATGTCGGTTGACGCCTTCGCCGCGCTCCGGGCGGACATCCAGGATCACCTGGCGCGGCACGATACGTTTCACGCTAACCTCTCGGTGGGCGCGGATGCGGCCTACGCGCTCCCGGTGCGCCTCCATTCCGAAAGCGCCTGGGCTGCGCTCTTTGCGCACAATCTCCTGCTGCCGGGGCGTGGCGCTGGAGGAGGTGATGCCTGGACCATCTGGCATGCGCCAACGATGGCCGCCCGGCCCCACCGGCACGCCACGCGCAGCGCCACCGCCATCGCGCTGTCGTTCGCGGAGCGCACCGTCCTCATCGCCGGCACCCGCTACGCCGGGGAAATCAAGAAGGCGATGTTCACGGTCATGAACGGCTGCCT
>JALYWD010000298.1 GCA_030852885.1 Chloroflexota bacterium
GATGTGGACCGCCTCGGCGCCACCATTGACATGGTGAACACGACGAGCCCGTCCGTCCTCATCCTTGCCTCCATCGACGCAACGCGCCGGCAAATGGCGCTGCATGGTGAGGAATTGCTCGACCGCACCATCAAGCTGGCACAGGATGCACGGCAGCGGTTGCAGGCGATCCCCGGCGTAGGGGTTCTGGATGCGACGCAACTGGGGGTTCAGGATTTCGACCTGACGAAGCTGGTCGTCGATGTCGATGGGCTCCAGATCACCGGCTACGAAGCGGAGGACATGCTCCGCAAACGCTTTGGTGTTTGCCCGGAGATGAGCGACCAGATCGGACTGGTGTTTCTCGTCACCATCGCGGACACCCAGCAGACCATTGACCGGCTCATCGATGCCCTGGCGACGATTTCGCGAGAACGGTATGCGGGACCGACCCGGCGTGCAATGGCCCGCTCGTCGGGTTCGGTTGTCGCGCCCGGGACGATGGTCATGACCCCGCGGGATGCCTTTTTCGCCATGTCTCGGGAGGTTCCGCTTGCTGCCGCCGAGGGCGAGGTGTCGGCAGAGCTGGTCCTGCCCTACCCGCCAGGTATCCCGGTCCTGGCGCCAGGCGAAGTTATCACTGCGGACAAGATTGCCTATCTGCAGGAGGGCGCCGCCCACGGCCAGTACATCTCTGGACCGGCCGATCCCACACTGGGCACTATCAGGGTCGTGGACTGAGCACTAAGGGAGGAGCGCCGGTAGCCTTTGTAACCGCTCCGCGGCCTGGGCAATGGTCTCCTCCCGCTTGGCGAAGCAGAAGCGTGCCAACAGAGGAGCGCGCGCGGGATCCGCGTAAAACGCGGAAGGCGGCACCGATGCCACCCCAACCTCACTCGTCAGCCAGCGACAGAAGCTGATGTCGTCCGGAAAGCCAAGCCCGGACACGTCTGCCATCAGGAAGTAGGCGCCCTCGACCGGTAGCACCGGCAGGCCGGCTCCTGAGAGCGCCTCTCCGAGCAGCACCCGGCGTTCATCGTATTCGCGCTGGAGCTGCCCGTAGTACCCGATCTGGGGCGCAAGCGCCAGCGCGTCGGCCATGGCCTCCTGGAAGGGCGTGGCGGTGGCAAACGTCACGAACTGATGCACGGACCGCAGGGCGGCGTTGAGGTGGGCGGGACCAATCGCGAATCCAATCTTCCAGCCAGTCATCGAAAAGGTCTTGCCTGTGGAGTTGATGGTCAGCGTGCGCTCGCGCATGCCCGGGAGCGTTGCAATCGAAACATGCTCAGCAGTACCGAATGTGATGCGGTCGTAGACCTCATCGGTGACAGCGATCACATTCCAACGCTGGCAGAGGTCCGCCAGGAGTTCAAGTTCCTCGCGCCGGAACACCTTGCCCGTCGGATTGTGTGGCGTGTTCAGTAGCAGGAGCTTCGTGCCCGGACCGAAGGCCGCTTCGGCTTCGGCGGGATCGAACGTCCAATCGGGCGCTTGCAACGTGATGGGACGCAGGCGAGACCCGGCCATGGCCGCGCTGGCGGGATACGAATCGTAAAAGGGCTCGAACACGACAATCTCATCACCATCAGCGGTGAACGCCTGCATGACATCGAAGATTGCCTCGGTCGCCCCGGACGTCACCGTGATTTCCGCCGCGGCATCGATCTCCTGGCCAGTCTGGCTGAACCACGTCCGGGCGATTTCCTGCCGCAGGCGCGGTGCCCCGAACGACACGGCATATTGATTCGCGTTGGCATCGATCGCCTTCTTGGCCGCTTCCTTCACAAAGTCCGGACCCGGAAAATCAGGAAAGCCCTGACCCAGGTTGACCGCTTCGTGTTCATTGGCCAGGCGGCTCATTTCCGTGAAGATCGACGTTCCAAACCCGCGCACTCGCTGCGCCGCCACGTCATGCATGAGTCACATGCTCCACTACGCTGGTGCGCGGTACTCGCCAAATTCCTGGCGCAAGCGGCCGGCGATCTGTCCCAGCGTTGCTCCCGCGAGCAACGCCTCGCGCATCGGAACGAGCAAAGGTCGGGTGGGTTCTCGTGCCGCGGCGGTGACGGCGTCGAGGGCAACACCCACCCTGACGGAGTCCTGCGCGGTCTTGTACGCCCTTACCCGGTCTTCCTGCCGTTGCGTGGCCTCCGCATCTATCGCCTGGGCGGGAATTTCGACCTCGTCTTCGGCGGCGTGACGGTTGACCCCGATAATGACCCGATCCCCCGTCTCGCGCTGCATCTCCAGCAGATAGGCGTTCTCGGCAATGGCGTTTTGCACGAAGCCAGCCTCGATGGCGGCGACAGCGCCACCCCGCTCCTCGACCTGCTGCAACCACCCGCGCGCCCGGGTTTCCAGCTCGTTGGTCAACTCCTCGACGAAGAATGACCCGGCGAGCGGATCAGCCGTATCCGCCACCCCTGTCTCATCGGAGAGGATCTGCTGGGTGCGCAACGCCAGCGTCGCGGCATCGGCAGTTGGCAGGCCCAGCGCCTCGTCGTAAGAATTGGTGTGCAGGCTTTGCGTCCCGCCCAGGACGGCAGACAATGCCTGATAGGCCACGCGCACGACATTGTTGAGCGGCTGCTGCGCGGTGAGCGTGACGCCACCAGTCTGCGTGTGAAAGCGCAGGATTTCTGATCGCTTATCCTGAGGCCCGTACCTGGCTCGCACCATTTCTGCCCAGAGGCGGCGCGCGGCCCGAAATTTGGCCGCTTCCTCAAACAAGTTGGAGTGCGCGGCGAAGAAGAAGCTCATGCGTGGCGCCACATCGTCCACGTCCAGACCGGCGGCAATGGCCGCATCCAGATACGCAAGCCCGTTCGCCACCGTGAACGCGATCTCCTGCGCCGCGGAAGACCCCGCCTCCCTGATGTGGTAGCCAGACACGGAAATGGTGTTCCAGTTCGGCAACCTGCTGGCGCAGTAGGCGAATGTGTCGGTTACGAGACGCATCGATTGCCGTGGGGGAAAGATGTACGTTCCCCGCGCCGCGTACTCTTTCAGGATGTCGTTCTGGATCGTGCCGCCGAGCTTCGCGGGATCGACGCCGCGTTCCTCCGCCACGATCTCGTACATGAGGAGCAGCAACGACGCCGGGGCATTGATCGTCATCGAGGTTGTTACCGCCGCCTGGTCGATGCCATCGAAGAGGCGGCGCATATCGTCCAGCGTTGAGATCGGAACGCCGACCCGTCCGACTTCTCCGAAGGCGCGGGGATCATCGGAGTCCAACCCCAGTTGGGTCGGCAGATCAAAGGCCACGCTCAGGCCCGTGGTTCCGCGCTCCAGCAAGAGCCGGTATCGGGCATTGCTTTCCTCCACGGAAGAAAACCCGGCGTACTGGCGCATCGTCCAGCGCCGCCCCCGGTACATCGTGGGGTAGATGCCCCGGGTGTACGGGAAGACCCCTGGATCAGGCTCGGGTTCCGTTGCTTCGGTAGCGCGGTAGACGGGGGCAATATCAATGCCCGAATCTGTGACAATCTCGCGTGAGCGGCCTGTCATTGCTGTGGCTATTCCTGCACAAGTTCAGTCAGAACGCCGTTGCACGCCTCGGGATGTATGAACGCAATCCGCCAGCCGTGCGCGCCCGTGCGCGGAGAAGTGTCGATCAGTCGCACGCCGGCCTCCTGCAGTGATTGCAGCGCGGCCCCGAGGTCAGGCACCACATACGCAACATGATGAAAACCCTCGCCGCGCTTGGCCAGGAAACGCGCGATAGCTCCCTCCGGGTCCAGCGGGCGAATCAGTTCGATCCACGACGCGCCGGCAGGGAGTGTAGCGACCTCAACGCCCTGCTCTTCGAGCACGAAGCGCTCACTTACGCCAAAACCAATGCGCCGTTGGCCTTCGAGCGCTGCGTCAAGGTCGGCGACGACGAAGGCGACGTGGTGCAGCGTTGGATTCGCGGCAATGAGCGTCCCTGGCAGCATTAGTCAGCGACAATCGGGGCGCTCTGCCCGTAATTGCCGGGTTCCGGGAAGGCGGCGGTCTCGGCCGTGACCGGGATATCGCTGCGCATCGGGTCAGCGTCAACGTTCAGGACGAGACCCCGCTTTCGGCGCCCGGTGATTTCGAAGAACGCGCGCAAGACACGGTCTGCCACTGGCACCGCGTAGGCAGAGCCTTCGCCGCCATCCTCGACGATCACAGAAACGGCAATCTCTGGATTCTCGAATGGGGCGTAGCAGGTAAACCATGCGTGCTGGCGATCATAGAGGTTGTTTTCATCGGCCGTGCCGATTTCGGCCGTACCGGTCTTGCCGCCAATCGTGATTTGCGGTTCCTCTGGCGGATTGGTCATCGGCCACTTGGTCTGCAGCCCCCCAGTGCTGGGCGCGGTGCCAGTAGGTCCATGCACGACCCGTCGCATCCCCTCTCGCGCGACGTCAAGGTGCTCCTTCTTGATGCCAACCTCACGCAAGACGTCTGGTTTGACTTCCAGCTTGTCCGGTGACGGCCCGTCGTGCGTTTGGCGTATGAGGGTAGGCCGCACAACCTTGCCCCCGTTTGCGATGGCGGCAGTATTCAGGGCAAGCTGCAGCGGGGTCGTCAGGAAATACCCCTGACCAATGGAGACGTTGATCGTCGCGCCGACTGACCAGCCTTCACCCTGGTACGTTCGAGCCAGCCACTGCGGGTCCGGGACCACGCCATCCGGTTCGCTTGGCAGCTCGATGCCTGTCGCCGACCCGAACCAGAAGCGGTCCGCCAGGTTCGTCTTGATCGGCTGAATCCCCAGGCCCTCGAAGTAGTGCTTTTCGCCAAGGGTATTGTTCAGCAGATCCATGTCCCGGTAGTGCAGAAACTCACTCTTCCCTTCATCGATAGGCTGTCGCGGCGCGCCGACGTTGTAGAAGAACACGTCACACGATTGTTCCAGCGCGTCGTACACATCGAGCGCCTGGTGACCACCCAGCTTCCACGCCCAGCATGGGTGAACATTGCCTTTCGACTCATCCCACGCGTAGGGCACCTGGATCGCTCCAGTGCATGTGTACGTCTTGGTGGGCGTGATCTTGCCCTCCTGCAACGCAGCGGCGGCCAGAAAGGGCTTTAGCGTTGATCCCGCTGGATACTCGCCACGCAGGGCGCGATCGATAAGCGGCTTGTTCGCTTCGTCGCTCGTGTATTCCTGGTACTTGCGCTGCGAGATACCGTCAACGAAGAGTTGGTTGTCGTAGTGCGGGAAGCTGACCATGGCCAACATCTCGCCCGTTCGCGGGTCCATCGCGACAACCGCGCCCGCGCCTGACTCACGCTTGACCTTCCGCGTGGGATCGGCGGCTGCAATAGCATGGCGATCTGCGTTCGAATACTGGATGCCCCTGGCAAGAATTTCACTGACTGCACGCTGGAACTCAAGATCAATCGAAAGCGTCACGTTCTTGCCGGCCATTGGGTCGATCACCGAGTCAGGAATGACGCGCCATGACCCGCCTGCAGAGTTCATCTCAACGATGCGCCGGCCGCGCTCGCCACGCAGGAGCTCCTCGAGGCTCAGTTCCAGGCCATCTTTTCCGATGGCATCGGTCTGATCGTAAATGGGGTCGCCGAAGTCGTCCTGGTGTTGGGGGTTGTCCAGTTCTCGCTGGCTGATCTGGCCGACGTAGCCAAGAACATGGGACATCGCGTCTCCGCCGGGATAGCGTCGCACGAGGACGCCATCTTCCAGCTCGACGCCTGGCAGGTAGAGCTTGTTTGCTTCCAGCTTGAGCGCGGTCTCGCGCGGCACGCCGGTCTTGACCACAATGCGCTCGAGATAGCGCCCATTCTCGACCATGTAGTCGAGCTGGTTGATGACCTTGACGCCTGGAATCTCATTCAGGTGAGCCCGGCACAGGGCAGCTTGATCGGTTGTTAGCTCATCCTCCAGGCGGACCAGGAAGTTGAGACTCATCTCCGTTGTGATGTAGTCGGTCCACGCCTGGAGGGCGTCTTCGCTCAGTGCCTTCACGACGCTATCCATCGTGCTTTGGTCACCGAGCGTGTTGATGGCCCGCTCGACACGTCCTCCCAGGCGTCCGTCGTCCGTCAGCATCACTGCCAGGACATTGCCGGTTGCGGCGAATCGCGGCGTAGCCGGCCACTCCACAACTTCCCCGGCAATCATGGTGCCATCAGCGGAAATACGGGCGGAATCCGACTTGCGCGAATTGACATCCTGGTACACGAAGACCTGGAGGTCTTGCCCATTTACCCGGACGAGTTGGCCAGGAACCCGGAAGAAAGGTTGCAAAATCGTCTGATCGGTCTTCTCAACCGTGAGCGTCTTGCCCAGCAGTTGCGCCGTCCGCGCATTGACCGTCGCCAGGGCTCCGTCTGGCACGTCGCGCGGATCCAGCACGAGCGCGTCCGGGATGTTGAGGGCATTGATGACCTGGTCCAGCACTTCTCGCTGTGCCAACTCATCTTCCGGCAACTCGCCTGGAAGGATGCGGACCTCCCAGGTTTCCCGATTAACGGCCAACTCGCGCTTCTTGCGGTCGTACATGACCCCGCGCGTTGGCTTGAGGGTCTCGACTTCGCGAATGTTCTCGGCCGCCTCCGTCCGGTAGCGGTCCCCCTCCAGCAACTGCATGTAGCCAAGGCGACCGGCCAGCAGGGCAAACGCACCGACCACCGCACCCCGGCTGAGAAACATGCGGCGTGTTATCTGGACCTGTTCAGGGCTCACCGAAGGCCGCCGCTTGCGCTTGCTGCGCAGGTGCGGTGGATCGTACGGAATGCGCTTGCGACGAGCCATCAGGTTCGCTCCGGTTCCATGCGCTGGAGCCAGCCAATCAGTCCGTAAACCGGGGGCACCAACAGCGCATTCAAAAGTGCTTGCAACAGCGTAATGCGTCCCAACGCCTGCAGTGGGTCACCGCCCTCTCCGAGCATCCCCCGCAACAGAAGCAACGTTCCAACATACAGAAAAGTTGCCGCGATCGCCAGAAGCATGGGAAAAACGAGTGCGCTGTTGAAGAAGCGGCCCCGCGACAGGTTGCCAAGGAGCAACACTGGCAAAAGTGCGAGGGCGTTCGCGCCGAGCCGGTCCAGGCCAATGATATCGAGGAGAAGCCCTGCGAAGAAGATCCACAGGAGCGCCTCTCCCAGCCCACGATATGCGCTCCACCCAAGCAGGAGCACGACCACGAGGCCCGGAGTTACGGCGATGAATTGCCAGGCCGGCAAAAGGATGGCCTGCAGGATAATGGCGAGGATCAGCAACGTGGCGAAGATTGGCCGCGCCATCGCTTGCTCCCCTCCTCCGGTGGCATCCATCAATGTTCACAAGCAGCGGAGCGCCAACACGCGCATGTTTACATAGTACCAGACGGCGCTGCCCAGACTGTACGTACAGAGTGTGCGAGCACTCGTTGAATGGCCTTTGCTGCCGACTGTGCGCCCTGCTCTCTCGACATCTCGCACTTGGCGTATTGGCACGCAGCCGCGCACTGCGATGAACTCAGAATTCGCTGGAGCGACCGGATCAATTGACGCGTCCGGTACTGCCGTCTAGTGAGAATCTCACCGACACCGAGCCGATTTGCCCGCCACGCGTTATCTGCCTGATCGTGCGCATATGGCACGATGACCATCGGTCTACCAGCGGCAGTAGCTTCCGCCAGCGTGCCAATGCCGCCCTGGTGAACCACCGCGCGGCTTTGCGCGAACAAGAGGTCATGCGGCGCCCAGGGCACGGCAATCACCTGATCATCATTCTTCGAGCAATCGCCGTTTGGTCCAGTCACCAGCACGGCTCGCATTTCAAGCTCACGCGCTGCTGCCGCACTCACCTCGTAAAAGTTCCCTGGCTCATTGACCGCGGTTGTCCCGAGGGTGAAAACAACAGGCGGTTGCCCATCTGCCAGGAAGTCGGAGAGTTCCGGGAGCAGGCGCCGTGAGGGGTCACGCAGGAATGGAAAACCGGTCACCCGCGCCGAGGCGGGCCAATCCGCCTGGGGCTCGCCCAGAATGCGCGGAAAGATGCCCAGCGAGAGCAACGCCGAATGCTGACCTTCGAACAGTGGGTGATGCCCACTACGCGCCAGGCCAAGCTCGTGACGAAGTTGGTGCCAGTGATTCACCCAGGGCAGCGACAGCCCTCTCGCCCCACGCAGCATCGCGCGAGTTGCCGGCTGCCCGGCTGAGCGCAGAACCGCGGCGAAAGCGGGAGGACCAATCACCGGTGGCTCACTCGCCGGGAGATATCCCATCGGTTGCATGACCACGGATATCCAGGGCACACCCTGGACCTCGGCCGCCAGACGGCCACCCGCAACCAGGGTGTGGGAGACGATCGCGCGGGCGCCCGCCGCCGCTTCGATCAAGTCGGCGGTCGATTCACGCAAGCCAGGCATGAACATGTCACGAAATAGTTCGGCTGGGCGCTCACCCCGTCTGACCCGCTCCAGGAAGTCCGGGTCGGGCAGTTGCGGATCGCGGTTCGGACGCACGGGCGTGAAGGCGAGCCCGAGTTTTGTGACCCGGTCCCGATAAACCTCGCTCGTTGCGACGATGACTGGCTGACCTCGGCACTCCAGTGCGAGGCCTATGGCAAGAAATGGCTGCAAATCGCCCGGGGAACCAAAGGTGGCCAGTAAGACTGGGGCGTCTGCCCGCGATTTCACCATTCATCGCAGCGTACCCGAGTTACACCGTGCCGTCACGGAATGACGAAGCAAGAGCACCACCGGCCGCGAGCCCCGGGTCTGTCGCGCGATCCGTATTTCACACCGGAATCGTGTGCCAGAATGCTCCGGGCTGGGAAAGTGGCCACGGTGCTTCCCGCCGCTCCGATGACGTCGCCGATCCGGGAGATGGATTCTGTGTCCGTAAACAGCGAGAGCTTGACGCCAGATCAACGCCAGAACGCCGCCTCGCTCTTCAAGGCCTACGACATCCGTGGCGTGGTTCCGAGCGAACTGACGCC
>JALYWD010000302.1 GCA_030852885.1 Chloroflexota bacterium
GAATCAGCCCTGCCCCCCGTGCCTGCTGGCACACATCCCTGGGTAGCTTCTTGGCAGGATCGTGTTGGATTCGGGGTGAGCATCTTCCCCCAGCCTCCCGATTGGCATCGCTTCATCCAGCTTGTGCAGCGGATGGAGGAGCTGGGCGTCGATTCCTACTGGAGCTATGATCACCCGGCCGCTCACGCCGATTGCTGGACCGCGCTCTCCGCGCTTGCCGTCTCCACGGAGAAGATCCGGCTCGGCACCATGGTGGACTGCATCTACTACCGCACGCCATACCTGCTGGCGCGGCAGGCCGCGGATGTTGACCGCGCCTCCGGTGGCCGCCTGGTGCTCGGGCTCGGCATTGGCCGCCTGGAGGAAGAGTTCAACCTCATGGGGCTCGACTTCCCGCCGACCGCGCAGCGGCAGGAAGCCCTGGAGGAAACGTTCGCCATCCTGCGCGGGCTCTGGTCAGCGAAGAAGTTCAACTACCAGGGCAAGAGCTTCTCCGCCTCATCCCCAGGTCCCTGGGGTCACTTCCTGCCGCCGGTGCAGGAGCCATACGTGCCCTTCCTTCTGGCGGGAGGCGGCGAGAAGACCACCCTGCGCCAGGTCGCGCGCTTCGCTGACGCGTCGAACATGGGCGCGCATCCGGCCATCGGCCAGGCCGTCACCGAACACGACATCACGCGCAAGTTCGAGGTCCTCAAGGGCTGGTGCAACGAGTACGGCCGTCCCTACGAGAGCATCCTGCGCACCCACTTCACCATGCCGCTGATCCTGGCGCCCACGCAGGACGCCCTGGAGAAGAAGCTTGCCGCCATGCCGCAGGAAACCCTCGCCTGGTGCGGGGATGCCGTCGTCGCCGGCACGCCAGCAGACGCCATTGACTACTACAAGGCCCTGACGCCGCTCGGCTTCCAGTACTTCGTCCTCAACATCCTGAACGGTGACGAGGAGACGATCGAACTCCTGGGCACGGAGGTCATGCCCGCCTTCGCCTGAGCGGGACCGCAACACGAAGACTGAGCACGGTGAAAGGGCGCCAGTGCACCATGCCGCACCGGGACAACCGGTAGCAAGGTCCGCGCGCAAGACTATCGGTCTGGGCCTCTACCCTGTCAGCATGCCAGTCCGGGCATGACCACGCGGATGGCGCGGATGCGGTCACCATGCATGTCGTCGGTCATGATCCGGCCCTGGCGTGTCAGCGATGAAACTGGTCAGGAACAGTGTTCCCGAAACGGGCCATAATGTGAAGGGGTCTGGCGCAGCCTTTGCATAGCGGGTAGCACGAAATAGCCGAATTCACCCTGGCAGGCAAGCGCACATGACCGATCTCCCGCCACCCACGGAACCATTCCAGATCGATGTGGCGCTTGAGCGCGTGGCGGTGGCAGTGGCGCCCTATCCCAAAGCGGCCATGTTCGCCCTGGCCGAGCTGGGCTACCGCACGCCATTCCAGCAACTGATTGCGTGCATGATCTCCATTCGCACCCGGGACGAAGAGAGCCTGCCGCTCAGCTTGCGGCTATTCGAAGCAGCTCAAGACGCGGCCGCCGTGGCCACGCTCACGCCAGAGCAAATTGATGCCCTGATCGCTCCATCCACATTTCATGAGCGGAAGGCGCAGCAGATTCACGCCATCGCGACACAGGTTGCAGAGATGCCAGGCGGCGAACTCTCCTGCGATGGAGACCTGATGCGCAGCTTCTCCGGCGTTGGGCCCAAGTGCGCCAACCTGGCGCTGGGCATCGCCTGCAGCGCGCCGGGCATCAGCGTGGATATCCACGTCCATCGCATCGTGAACCGCTGGGGGTATGTCAGCGCGGGGTCACCAGAGCAAACAATGCGCGCGCTCCAGGCGACACTACCAGAGCGCTACTGGATTGCGATCAATGCGCTCCTGGTTCCCTTTGGCAAGCACGTTTGCACCGGCACAGCCCCCAGGTGCAGTACCTGCCCGCTGCTGGACATGTGCCCACGCCTTGGCGTCACCAGGCATCGCTGAGGGTTCAGATTTCCAGGTCCAGCCCGCATCTGGCGCAGAAATACCGGCGGCTGGAGAAGACCGCGCGGGTGCGGCGGTGCCCAAGTACGCGACAGAGCAAGGCGGTCATGGAGTCTCCCTTCCTTGCCCGCACTCTAGCGATCCTCTCCAGCGGCGGGAATCACCTTTTCGTCATGATTACTGCCGGTTCAGGCGCAGGGCGTCATTGCACGGCGGCGCGCATGCTCTCCAGGTGCCCCAGCGAGTGATTGACGAGGACGTTCTCGATGATGAAGTCCGCCGTCACTGGCTCCGGGCGGAAGAAGAGCACCGCTGATCGCTGCAATTCCTCATCGCTGAGGCCACGCACATAAGCGCTTGCCTCAGCTCCACTCGCCCGCAGTTCGGCTACCACGTCTGGCTTCGGGCGGTTGGCGTACTTCCGCGCGTTCTCGGCATTTCCGGCGTGGATTTGCTCCGGAGTAATCGACGCGGGAGGCTCACCCTGGGAAACCGGCTTGGCCAGGGCATTGAGGACACCGATAGCGGTAACCCCGATGTGACTGGCCAACGCGGCTACCGTGCACTGCTCTGGCTCGCAGTATGCCGTCCATTTGTCATCGGGCACGTTTTCCACGAAGGCAATGGTCTGGTTGATCGCGTCATCGGTCTGATCGGCCAGTTGCTGTGCTCGCTTGCTCATTGACGCCTCCTGTACCAGGGGCCCGCGCCCCTGCTCCCTCCATGGTCGATTGCGAGCGCATGCTCTCGACATGGGAGCGGACGCGCGGGCGCCACGCTCCCATCGGAACCAACGCCGTCGCCGATCGCCACTCGCCAAGTCTCGCATTCACTGATAGGATGAAGTATCGCCTCGAAGAGCGACGTCGCCAGTGTGTCAAACCCACCACCCCAGCGATAGGAGCAGCGAGGATGGACATGAGCCGCCTGGATCAGGTTGCCCGCGAACTCGGCGCAGGCATGCCGCGCCGGGGTCTGCTCGGCTGGCTGATCGCGTTCGTTCTGGGTGGGCTGCTCTCCCCGTGGCGTAAGCAGGAAACAGTGGAGGGCCGAGGACGGCGCAAGCGACGCAAGAAGCGGCACAAGCACGGCCAGCCACGTCCCCATGGCAAACGCCAGCGCCGCAAGCGCCGCAAGAAGGGTGCAACATGTCAGCAGGGGCAACCCTGCGGCGAGCCGGGGCAGATCTGTCAAAGCGACGGCACGTGCGCCTGCCCGGGCATTGGCTGTGGCGGTGTCTGCGGCTGCGAGGCCGGCTTCATCTGCGACGAGGGGGCCTGCCAGCCGTGCGATGTCATTTTCGACGGCGACAGCGTCACCAGCGGTGCGACGTTGCAGGCGCGCATGGAGCCGCCCGGCGGCACGATCCGGGTTTGCCCCGGGCGCTATCAGCACAACTTTCTCCTGAACAGGCCCACGAACGTCGTCGTGATCGGGGCAGGAGATGGCGAGGATGAAGCTTCCAGCACCATCCTCGACGCTGGAGGCAGTGGCCGCACCCTGACAATCAATCAATACGCGACCGCCTCCCTGCGAGGGGTACGGATCACCGGCGGGGACGACACCCTGGGCGGGGGCATTCGCAATGACGGCGGGCTGACGCTGACTGCCTGCACGGTCAGCGGCAACGATGCGAACCTGGGCGGCGCTCTCTACTACTCAAACGCCGCCACTGGCTCGCTGGCGTTGATCGACTGTCGCTTGACAGACAACGATGCCAACCGGGGCGCCGGCATCGACAACAACAGCATTCTCGCGGTGACACTCAGCGGCTGCACCATCTCGAAGAACCGCAGCGTCCAGGATGGGGCCGGCATCTACAATAACGGCGGCGCCCTCGACATCACCGACTGCGAGATCAACGAGAATGAGGCCCAGGGCAATGGCGGCGGCG
>JALYWD010000314.1 GCA_030852885.1 Chloroflexota bacterium
GTAAACAATGGGGTTGCTTTTAACGTCATTATGGAGCGCAGGATGGAGCCAACACGAGACGCCAGGTCCACGCAACCCAAGATCAAGAAGCGTCGGGACCGGTTGCGCCCGCAGGGATTGCGCCCCGATCACGTCTGGGTGTCAGATGTACAGAACGAGGCTTTCAAGGCCGAGGCGAGCCGGCAGTCGGCGCTCGTCGCTGCAAGTCCGTATGAATCAGAGGACCTGGCATTCGTTGACGCGGCGTCAGCCGGTGTCTGGGACGGTGAATGAGGCGCGGAGATTTGTGGATGGTCTCTGGGGAGCCTGGTGCCGCGAATGCAACTTTGGGACCGGGGTGGCGGAAGGGGAGGGATTCGAACCCTCGAGACGGTATAACCGTCTACGCGATTTCCAGTCGCGCGCACTAGGCCAGGCTATGCGACCCTTCCAGATTGACTTGCGCCCGTCGGTTGCGCCGTGGCGGGCGGAGAGGGTGGGATTCGAACCCACGGTGGCTCAACACCACACCGCTTTTCGAGAGCGGCACCTTCAACCACTCGGACACCTCTCCAGCGGGCCAGTATAGCAACCTGCGGCCCACCTGCGGTAGTGACCAGGTCCACAGCACACCGTGGCTCAACTTCGCCCAGGAACGGCTATGAGCACTTCAAGGCGCATCCAACCGCACCGGCGCCGCCGCACGCGGACAGGTTGACGCAGACCTCGGTTGCCTCGCACTGTCCGCAGGTCAGGACGTCATACGCCGCACCGGCACAGATGTATGCGCCAGTCCCCGACTCAACGCGGCAGTAGCACCCTGGATTGCTGTTTGGACACTGCGCGCCGTCACAGCCATTCGACGCCGCGCACGACGCGGCCCCAGGAGCTGGCTGCGAGTTCCGCAGTTTTCGCCGGAGGTGCTTGTGCCGTCGCTTCGTGCGGCGGCGAAACTTGCGGTCACGCCGGCGGTTGGCGTCTGACTCGCCCGCGATCACCGAGCCGGAGGCGATAACGACGCCCAGGGCCAAAGATGTCCGCCGGGTTACCTGGCCGATTGCACGTGAAAGAGCATCGAAGCGATCAGCATCCACAACAAGTTTCTCCTGCACGCCTGGCCTGCGTGTTGTATCTCAACGCTCACCACTCATCGTGTGCCCGGGGACTTGCTCATGCAAGTCCGACTGGCGAACAACACCGGCACGATCGGCGTGCATGCAGGTGGGCGCAACCCCTTGCGAGGCCGGCCACCTGTGGCAAAGCCTGTGGCGCCCTGGTCAACCACCCAAACTCCTGTGCCAGGGTCGGTGTGGGGTTCGATGTGTGACCCAGATGCATAGATGACCCGGATGCGCAACGCCGCGTCGCCGGTGGGGAAGGGGATGACGCGCCCGAGAATCTGGACGTCGATTCCTGGCGGATATGCATTGCTCACCCGTACATCCTCCCGGTTGCGGACATGGACACATTTCCCGCGGAATTTCACGGTACGAAGATCATGCCTTGTACGCGCCGGGTCGTCCAGAGGCGGATGCGCCGCAGGCGGCCGCTGGATGCGCAACCGTGGGAGGAGCAGGGCTGTCCCTGCGCCGTCTCGCGTCTTTGCTCGTAGCCCGTGGAAGCACAATGCGGCGAAACATCAACCGGCTTGAGCGAAGCGCTCAAGCCGGTCACCAATGGCTATTGGTACGCCTGGCAGGATTCGAACCTGCGGCCTTTGGGTCCGCAACCCAACGCTCTATCCCCTGAGCTACAGGCGCGCTGCGCACATTGTACCAGCCGCCGGTGACTCCCGGCAGGCAGCCGCAATGCGGCGGGAAGGGAGGGATTCGAACCCTCGAAGGACGTATAAGGCCCTTAACCGCTTAGCAGGCGGCCCCGATCGACCACTCTGGCACCTCCCCAGTGCCTGAGACGATCCGCACGCACCCACGGGCACACGCGACCTCGCTCAACCGCAGAAGCATACCACGGCGTACTATTTTAGAGACTGCTCAGGCGTTGCCGTATCCGCCCTGGACGTGCCGGCGTCGCTGGCCCTCGCATCGGCAAATCCCCGGGTAGCTCGGGCGCTACGCGCAGCGGCCCCGCCTGCTCAAAGGCGTAGGCCATGCTGAGCAGGGCGGCGTCTTCACGAGGGCGGCCAATAAAGGTCGCCGAGAAGGGCACTCCCCAGGGTGAGAGGCCGCCCGGCATGGCGATGGCCGGGAACCCGGCAAACGGGTAGATCAACGACTGCAGCGTGTCAATGCCAATGAGCGCGTCCAGATCCTGCCCATCCAGCAGATCGGTGAGGTAGGCCCGCGCCTGCTGCCGGTTCCCCCGCGCGATCAAGCGGGCCTCCGCCTCACCCAGGGGGCTCCAGAGGCAGTCGCGCAGCCGATCCTGGCCCCAGGGAGCGAAGCGACCCGGGTCTTCATCATTGAACTCGATAATCTCCGCCAGCGAACCCATGGGTGCGTTTGTGGCGCGGAGGTAGGCGTTTACACCCTCGCGCATGCCGAAGTTGAACTCTCCGACGAAGCCCGGGCCAGAGAAATCGAAGGGAGCGGCACGCACGACGGCGATCTGCGCGCCAGCCCGGCGCAGGGCATCGGCGGTGGCCGTGAGACCGGAGTTCGCGATGATCCATTCGTCATCGGCTGGGCCGGTGAGCTCGATCCCGATGATGCCTACCCGCTTGCCCCGCAAGGCGTCGCGGTCCAGCAGGGCGAAGAAATCGGTGCCGTGAACGCCGGCGGCGCGCGGCGATTGCCGGTCCCGGGGATCGGGCGCGGCGGCCATGGCGGTCAGCGCCAGGGCGACATCGCTGACGGTGCGGCCAATGGGCCCGGCCATATCGCACTCGTCCGTAATCGGCAGCACGCGGTCGCGGCTGACCAGGCCAAGGGTGGGGCGCATCCCAACAACGGAGGCGCGCGAAGACGGTGCCACGATGGACCCCGCGGTCTCCGTGCCCACGCTGAGCGCGGCAAGGTTGGCGGTCATGGCCACGGCGGAGCCGGTGCTGGAGCCAACCGGATCGATGGCCGCGCCGTAGGGACACAGGGTCTGCCCGCCGAGCGCGCTGAAGCCGCTGGGGGCAATGTAGGACATCCAGTAGGCCCATTCGGAGAGATTGGTCTTGCCAAGCATCATCGTGCCAGCGTTGCGCAGGCCGCTGACCAGGTGCGCGTCGCGGTCACAGCGCGCAGCCCCCAGCGCGGCGGCTCCCGCCGTCGTGCGCATCTGATCCCCGCTGCCGATGTTGTCCTTGAGCAGGACCGGGA